>JAAENB010000639.1 GCA_024224995.1 bacterium
ACACGAGGCCCCGCTGGGGCTATTCTGTCTGGGGTTAGCATTGAACCAATGGTCAACCAATGCCCTGAGGGCGACTCGGTCCCATACCAGAAATACCCCGGAGGGGTATAGTCATGTAGCCCGGGGAGTCACCCCCGGGTAGCCCCATGCTGAAACCGATCCAATTTTTAAAAACAGTTTCTTCCGTACTTTTTACCAGCTGTGCCGGGTCCGCACTCTTAAGAAACTCTTTTTTATCCCCATTTCCCCACTCCGGTCAAGTACAAAACCCGTTCCGTCTTTTCATTGACAAAGATTGATATCACCCATATATTAAAAATATGGAACTACTGCATCAATTTACCGGGGAATTTCTTTCCATTCCCGAAGAATTTAATAAACGGGCCGAAGCTGTCCCGCCCGGAAACTTCATGCTGGTTAGCTACTCCGCGTCCGTTTCCTCGCCCTCTGGGAACGGGTACGGTGATGCGGAGAAAATCGCCGGGCTGCATTTTTCGCTTACCATTATCCTGGAGCCCATTGGTGAAAGCGCTGCTGTGGAAAACCGGGTGGTTTCTTTTGTTGTGTGCGAAGATTCTTTTTGCTCCATTGTGTTCGATGACTTTCAGGATGCAGAGCAAAAGAATATTGCTGATAAAAAACTTTCAGGGGAAAACTGCGCTGAAATGCTCTGCCTTATAAAGGATTTTTGTGAAGAGGCTCTGCCGGAGGAGCTGGAGTTTCCGGAGGGGCCGGGGTATTAGTGGTTTATCTGGGTGGGTGCGCTCGGGAATGAGCTCCCGGCTCTCACTTGAAAGATAAGCGATAATTATCTTGACAGCATACAAAAAATATCGATATAAATCTGTAGTATGATAAATTGTATGCAAGTTATTGGCATAATTCAGCAAAAAAGCTACAATAAAGAGTCAAAATAGCAGATTTATTGAGATCTGCTTCTATTTTGGAGGTTCCCATGCATTTGCTCAGGGTCCAGGTTCCTGATTTTCGCGTTTTACAGGATGTTGATATTCAATTTGAAAAGGATTTTACTCCGCGGATCTTTCCCGTTGGGAGCCTGAACGGCGGGGGAAAAAGTACCCTGCTGCAGTTGATTTTTGTGCTGCTCCATTGTGCGGGGGAGCCGGGGAGACATGAATATATTCAGAATTTGCTGAAAGGGTATGAAGTTAAAGGGGAAGATGGGAAGCAGACTCTTGCTAAGTTTGAGGTGTGGACCGGGGAGGAAGTTGTTGAGATTGAGTTTATTTGTTGTAATGATAATTTTCTTAAAAATTCATTGAAATTAAACCGCTTACCGCTTATCATCAACTACTGGTCTAATATTGAAGGCAAAAAAGCAAATTATCTACTCTTCCATATAGATGGAATAAAACCTGAAGAGTCAAACGCCTTCTTAGAAAAATTATCAAACAAAATTTTCCTGGTTTCCCCTCCCACGCAGGTTTGCCTCTTCCTTTCGGAAGAATACAGAAAAATCTTATTTAACAAAGAAGATGCTTATTCCTATTATTATGGAAATCTTATAATGGCCAAAAAAACTATGCCCGGGCTGAATACATACAATTTCATACCGGCAGATTCCATCATTGACTTTTTTAAAGCTGCACGGGACAAAGACTTCAAAGAGGTCGTAAAAACAGGAAAATACGGCAATAATTATCAAACCCTATTAAAAGAAGCCAACCTGTTATTAACCCCCAAAAAATTAAGACCCGATCCTGATCTAAAAGGAGTCATTTTCCAGATAGAAAAAGATGGCGAGACCATAGAACTCTTCCCCGAAGACCTCAGCCACGGAGAACTCCGCCGCTTAAGCATATACACCTGGCTCAAAAGCAAGGACATAGACGACTCCATCGTCCTTATGGATGAGATAGAAATATCCCTCCACCCCGACTGGGAATACCAGGTAGTACGCGACCTGGAACAATGGGCACCCAACAACCAGTATATTCTGGCAACCCACTCCTACGCCCTATGCGAGGCCCTCACCCCGGCCCATGTCAAAGAACTTGAACCCAGGCTAACACCGCCCGAGCACAAACAGGACAAAACGCAGGAACAGAAATAACCATGAGCCTCACCCCGGACGAGCTAACAGAACACTGCACCACAATTCTCGAATCACGAAGAATCAAGAACAAAATTGTGCTGTTATGTGAAGGAGATATTCAGGTAGTTAAAGGACAGCGTTCACCTACAATATACCGGCGAATGGAAACCATGCCCGATTCAAACTTTTACAAGGCATGTATACCAACAGGTTGGACCGCTCTCCTTCCCCAATTTTTTAACTGCGGAGACAAAATAAGCGTATTAAACACCTACGTCACTCTGCTGGAACTGCATAACAAATCTCCGGAAAAATCCTACCTCTCCCCGGATAAACTATTCGCCCTGGTAGACCTGGATCTGCAATTTCAAGAAACAACCCGGCCCTATGACTTCAAGGACACCGAAGAAATCTTTCACGATCTCTATGATAAAGGAAAAGTCAACGAAGCGAATACACATAAACATAGAATATGGGTAACGGGCTTAATCCACAAAGAGGCCTATTTCCTCCACCCGGAGCTGCAAGACTTTTTTGATAACTACCCCACTCCCCCGGCCTTCAACGGCACAAAACTAAACCTTGAGGGTATTTACACAGCAATGTCAGGAGCAATTGACAGCGACACGGACCTGGCCGATAATTTCGATAGAGCACGCGCCCGAATCAGTTACTGCGATACCTTAGACCTGGCAAATACAAACCGTTTAAAGGAAAGCTGGCAGCGAGAATATCAAAACGCTTCGGATGTTGCGCAAAAACACGATCTGAGCTGTGCCCTGTTAACAATAAAAAAGGCCAAAGACTATTGGGCAAAGATAAAACCGCTGCCGGACAGTGACTGGACCCGGAACGATGGAGTTTACCGGGAGCAGCTGCTCCTGAAAATAGGCAAATTCTATTCACAAGAATCCCAAAACAGTGACCATCATATCCCGGCATTTTTTAAGACATTAGCCCTACACAAATGATATCAGCATGCTATTCTTCTTACGTAAAACGCCGAAACGGCGTTTTCTGAATAATATAACTTCCAATCAAAGAAGTAATAATCACCACAATAATGAGCGCCGCGCTCCTTCCCTCAATACCGATACGAATCCAGATAGAAATAAATATGGCGTGAATAAGATATACTCCATAGGTGAGATTTCCAAGCTTTGTAACAAACGGGCTCTCGAAATTATTAAAGATCCAGGCAATAGTGCAGCCGAGAATAGCCACAAGATAGGGTAGAGCTATCCTGTCGAGGCCAAAAAATAAAGGAATAGCACAGGATACGAGCAGCAGCCACATTCCGTCACGAAAAATAAAACCAACCAGGCTTCGGGACCGCGCTGCAGCAAAGAAAAGACCCAGAGGAATAGAGGCAGCCAGGAAGATCCACTGGGCATAAGGAGTTACATCATTTACCCGGTCATATATCCACGATATATATAATAACAATCCGCTGCTAATAAGCGCCCAGAAGATACTATACCAGCTTCTCGGTTTAAAAGAAACCGCGGATTTTACCAGGGAAATAAGCAGGATAGTTACAAAAGCAACGGGTAAATACCACAAATGGAGCGAAGTCCCGGTAAACATCATCCACGAATGAAACTTGGCAGTTAACGGAGTTTTTGATATAAACGCTTCACCAACTATTGCCAGCGCGTAAAATCCGGACCAGAATATCCAGGGGAGAAGTATCCTTTTTGAACTGACTGTAAATTGCGCTGAAAAACTCATCTGCTTTTGAGCGGCAAAAGCCACGGAAAGGATCATAAAAACCGGCAATCCCCCATAGGCAACATACGATCCCGGAGCTCCCGCATGAAACCACACAATGCCGCAGCATGCCAAAAAACGCAGGATCTCAATACTCGATTTTCTTATTTTTTGTGTATTATCCGTCATTATAAAAAAACTCCTCTCAAGAAACTAAATTTTGCTTGTGCGCGGGCCTGGAAGTATCCCCTCTTCTAAATGCTGCGGAACTCGCGTTGCTCAATCCCGATTCTTATTAATCCAAAGGAATCGGGACACATTTAGAAGAGGGGATACTTCCAGACCAGATGCAGCTCGCAATGTTATTTAGTTTCTGACGTATTTTTTCCCCGCTCAGTGGGGTCCGCTGCTCTACCCGAAGCTTCGATTATTAACACCAATTTACCACACCGTCAAGCTCTTTTCCTTCCCTCCCCCCTTGCACCTTGCACCTTTCTCCTTGCCCCCTGCCCCTCCCTTGTACTCATTTAATTACACTTTTCTCAAAATTATCTTGACTTTTTCACCCCCTCATACCATTTAATGAATGGTCGTTAATTAATTTAACTAACTTAATTAACCTTAAAAACCTTCACTAATTAAATATATAAAGGAGAATACTATGCTCTGGACAGTAAGAAAAGCACTATACCGAACTCAGCACGCCATTGGAGATTTTGTAATGACTGTATGGCCTGTTCCAATCCCGGAATTGTTAAACGGACCGGGCAGTGTAAAAAAAGTTCCCGAAACCATAAAAAAACATGGGCTTACTAATGTTCTGGTTGTTACGGATAAAGTCCTCATGAAATTAAATCTTCTTGAAGGCCTGTTTAAGGCGCTTAAAGAAAATAATATAACCTATACTGTCTATGACGATGTTCAGCCGAATCCTACTATTGAGAATGTAGAAAACGGTTTTAAACTCTATATGGCAAACAACTGCCAGGGTTTTGTTGCTTTTGGCGGCGGTTCTCCCATGGACTGTGCCAAAATTATTGGCGCCAGGGCTGTTAACAAATGGCGTTCCGTTAGCAGTTTTAAAGGCCTCGTAAGAGTGATATGGAAAATTCCCCCGGTTTTCGCCATTCCCACAACATCAGGGTCCGGCTCGGAAACGACTGCCTCTGCTGTTATTACGGACCCGGCAAAACATTTAAAATTTGCCATAATTGATCCCAAAATAGTTCCAAGAGTTGCCGCTCTGGATCCGGAACTCATGACCGGGCTGCCCCTGGAAATGACTTCCACTACTGGTATGGACGCGCTGGTTCACGCCATTGAGTCGTATATCGGGAACATTGGTACTAAATTCACCAGGAAAAACGCGGAAGAAGCCGCGAAACTGGTTATTGAAAACCTCGAAGACGTATATAAAGACGGGTCCAATCTTGAGAAACGGAACAATATGGCTCTTGCCGCCTATTACGCCGGCCTTGCCTTTTCAAGAACCTTTGTCGGTTACGTTCATGCCATTGCCCATAACGTGGGCGGGCTCTACGGTACCCCTCACGGCCTGGCCAATTCCATTATTCTGCCCCATATCCTGGAATATTGCAAGGACAAAGCCAAAGTCAAACTGGCAAAACTTGCCGTTGCGGCAGGGCTTGGTAAAGAAGGTGAGTCCGACGAAAAATTGACCCAAAAACTTATTGATAAAATTATATCCATGAATAAGAATATGAATATTCCCACAAAGTTAAAAGATCTCAAAGAGGAAGATATTCCCCTGCTGGCGAAAATGGCCATTAAAGAAGGGAATCCCACGTACCCGGTTCCGAAGATTATGAACCGGAAAGAATGTGAGGAAATACTCCGGCAGCTGCTTCCGTAATATGGCGAGAAGACCTCAGAGCTCTTTTAAAGAGCTCTGAGGTGCTTTTTCTTGAAAAATCAACTTCAGTTTTTGGGTCTCAGGAGAAATGAATGCTCTTCTCCGTCAAGAGTCCCTTTCCCAATGATCTCTCCCTTAATATTGATGTCAATAGCATCTGTAAGAGCCCACCCTGAATTGGCGGGAAGTATGTCTTGAAGATTCTCTTTTTGTCCGTTTTCATAAATGAACGCGTAACTGACAAGTTTGCCCTCTATACGAAAGGCAAAACTGCCTACAATGGTTCCGGAGTCATTTATACCCTGAGCAGTACTGCCTTCTTCTCCCTCAGCTCTTTCAAGTTCATATTTCAAAGCGCCTCGATTTTCCCAGTAATAGGCAAACTTGGGAGTATTGATGTTGCCGCCATCAACACAAGTTCTGCCCACAACACGGCCGGAATTATTTACGTCAGAGGCAATCCCCATGCCAAGGCTGGTATAGCCGTCTTCTGCGGTCCAGGTAAACCCGTAATCAAGACCGTTGTCGTTTGTTTCACCAACAATAAGCCCGGAGTCATTAATTGCCCGGGGGCTGATATTATCAAAATTATCTTCATAAGGAATTCCCAGGTCCGTCATTGATCCGTCTTCCCAGAGGAATCCGTGCTGATCCTGTACTGTTACCAGCTCATACCCTGCGACCTGGCCAACATTATTAAGGGCTTGCGCGTTTTTATAATTCTGATATTCTCCGCCCAGAGTTCCTAAATTTGTCATCTGCCCGTCCTTCCGGAGAAAGGCCGCTACATGCTGCTTGCTGTCTCTTGAAGATCCAACAATATGTCCGGCATTGTTAATCCCGCGAGCCCAGGTTTGGCCGCCGCCAAGTGATCCCAGATCGGTGACTTTTCCGTTCTCCCATAAATAGGACTTTGACTTGTTGAGGAAATTCTTTGAATACCCCGTAACCTGTCCGCTGTCGTTAATCCCTGTGACCTCTGCTTTATGCCGGGAATAAGCTCCCAGGTCAATTAAGGTATACCCGTCACAGTCAATAGACTCAACTGGCTCAACTGGCTCATCGCACATGGCAAATGAAAATACTGCTATACTCAGAAGTAGTACAGTCTTTGTAAATCGTGATAAAAATTCAGAATACATATTACTCTCCAATATACTTTAATTTTGATAGATAATTTTTTATGTTTATCGAAAGGGTGTTTTGTTCACTTTTTTTATATTCTTAAAATAGTGAAATTTGACGCGGGAGTCCGGCCAAAATCAAATCAATGTGGAATTGTCCGGTGGGTGGGGGAAATCCGGGGAGTTGTTTCATTTTAGTGTATTCTATTAGTAGAAAGGTGTTTTTTTGGTTGATTTATTTGGAGAAGTAAATTGGAGGTATAATGATAGTTGAAAGAAATCCAATGTCTTTAAATTAAGAGGTAATAACATTGTCTGCATCCAAAAGATTTGAATTACATGGAAACCGTACTATTTATCTACAGTCAATTTACCAGTATGAAATATATAGTGGGTTATTAGAGGGCTTGCCAACCAAAGAAATGAATAAAGGAATTATAAATGAAGTAATAGAAAAAGCTGTAAAATTATTTGATTTTGAAAGTGCATATTTGATTAAACCAATTGAAAAAGAAAAATTTGTTCATTTTAAAAACTACCCATTTGGAGAACCTGCCGCCTTGCCGGAAGTTGCTTGTATGGGTTTTTTTCATTCACTTGAATACGCAAAAAATAAAGAAATGGACTATTCATATTCTGTTATTGTTTGGTTCCAGGATCAATATGCGTTTCCGGTTGATCCTATTGCGTTAAAAGAAATTGAAGAAATAAAGTGGGAAACAATCGCGGTAGATTATGAGTATTGAGCCTGGTATTTTCCAATATCAAGATTGTACAATATTTCTTTTTCTCTCTAAACTAAATAATACAGTGCGAAAACCGGTCCGGTATCACAATTTCGCTGTGCTTTATTATTACCACCAAAATTGACACCCCAGGCCGCACACCTCGCAGGGGCCGCACTCCTTCCCGGAATCTCCATAGCCCTGACCTGAAACCAGCCAGTAAAGGCGTTGCACTGCAACGTCTCTCAGAACCAAACCCTTTTCCGGAGCATCTTCGTAAAATAGACCCCGGTATCAACACAGTTTCTGACCTATTTTTCCCCGTTCGACGGGGTCCGCACTCTTAAGAAACTAAAATTTGCTTGTGCGCGGGTCTGGAAGTAGTAAGGGCTCTTCGAAAGAATTGTCCGGAAAAGCCTCATTCCTTGCCGGGGATGGGGCTTTTCTTATACTTAAACAGTACATCTGTTTGCGGAACGCACGTCAAGCACTCTAACCCAAATCAATACAATTAATCTATATTTTTTATTGATTTTTCCCAATTAATATAAAAATTTATATCAATACGATGATATTAATCTACATGTCCCAAACACGGCTTATACCCGGACAGGGTCACTGAGCGGAGCCGAAGTGCCTCCTCAAAATTTCTTCTCCATTCAATAAAAACACTTGCCAGTTTCATCTTTTCCCTTTCTTATTACCCATTATCGACATACAAATTTTCGCCCCCATTTTCTTTTTTCAAATAATCGCCTGAGCAAATTAATAGTATATAAAAATAGATCAACAATTGCTCTAAAACGAGCAGTAAAAATATCAACAGGAGAGTATTATAAATGAGAAAAAAATCAAATTTTCACCATCTTTACGCGATTGCTGCGGCAATAGCTCTTTCTCTTTTTCTTGGGGGATGCGGCTCCGGTTTCGTGGACGACGATCCGGGCGGACCCGGCGGACCCGGCGAACCAAATCCGGAGAAACACGGTATATTGGGCAAAATCACGTTTAACAACCTGGGCCTGGCAAAAGTAAGCCTGGTCTGTAAAAAAGGGAGTGATTCAATCACTGTTGTTTCCGCTGATGACGGTTCTTACGGTACCGGCTCCTTAGGGGCAGGTATGTATACGGTGATCCCTTCAAAGCTGGGCTGGACCTTTAGCCCATCTTCGTATACGGTCAATTTCGACGGAAACGACGTGAACGGGTACGATTTCACCGGCGGCGCGTCAGTGGGATACCGGCCCGATTCATGGGGCTACCTCTGGGACGATATCATGCGGGGTCCGGCTACTCTTGCGGAAGCGGAAGAGACCTGCGCTGCCTTAGGCGGCCGCTTGCCCACTCCCACGGAAATTTTCCGGAATAATACCTTATCGAGATACGGACTGCATACTGTGGGGAACGAGGCCGATTATCTCTGGACCAATATTGAATATGACGCTGCCCAGAACGTGACAGTTCGGCTGAGCGATGGTGCAACGAGCCAGACTGCCAAAACAGGCACCTGTTATTACCGTTGTGTCTATCCCGACACAGACAGGAGTTTTTTCAACAAGAATTATATTTGCGGCCCTCCCGGGGATGAGGGATTTGTTCTCACTTCCAACGGTAATACTTTTTATATGGATAAGTATGATAGACCGCTGTTAACGTATACTGCCGCAGTAAGAGAGGCGGCTTTTTATCACGCTCATGTTCCTCCCGAACTGACCTATACCGAGGCAATAAAATCGGGTCTGCCTAATGGCGGCAGCCAGTGGTGCTGGACCTCAGACCAGGAAGGCTCTAATGGAACTCAATTCCTTGTTGGAATAGTTAATTGGACAGATGTAGATACCAATTTCACTGACGCTTATACCACGTACGCAAGCTGGGGATATATGAGCGACAAGCGGAGTTACCGGTGCGTAGGAATTGGTAAAGAGGTGCCCGTTGCTTCATCGGGCATGGCCAATGAATGGACAGGAGGGACTACATTCTTAAAATCACTTACGGAGGATAAATCCCCGGCCAATTTCTATAACGCAATTGATGCCTGCCTCGAAAGCGGCGGCCACGTGCCCACCTTTCCGGATCTCATGGAAATGATCCAGGCCGGACTCCCCAATGGTTCAAACACATATATATGGACTTCCGACATTGAAGGCGGTGCCTATGGATCACAGCATACAGGGATCGTTAAATGGTCCGGTACAGAGCCCTCTTTTACCGGTTTGCACAGTACCTACAGCACCTGGGATACCAGGGCCGATACGACCCTCTACGCCTACCGGCCTGTCTATTATCCCGTTAATGAAGCCTACAACGGTCCCGATGCCTCGGCATTTCACCAGGAGTCGTTTCTCCTTAGCAGGACCAATCCCGACGGCAAGACCATTAAAATCTGGGCCGATGCCTATAACCGGGACATGGCAGTCTTTCATGAGGCGGTCAAAACCTGTTACGACCTGGGCGGTCACCTGGCAACGTTCCGGGACATGGTTGAACTGATCCGGAATGATCTGCCCAACGGCACAGCTCATCAACGGCTCTGGACTTCGGATTTAACCCGCTTAGACTACGCGAAAACCATCTCCTGGGATGGTACTGAACCGGACTTCAGGGAAAGCGCCGATATACACAATCCCCGTAACGGTGTGGAAGAGCACTGCTACCGCTGCGTCTGGACAAACGAGA
>JAAENB010000640.1 GCA_024224995.1 bacterium
CCTCTCTGCCACCAACAACACCGGCTCAACCCTGACCTACGACCTGGCGGATCTAGGCACGGGCTCTGCCACCACGATTGATGATTACGCAGATATGACCGGGGCCCAGATCACCGTCGCTGATGGCGCGGCCTTCGGTACCGTCACTGTCAATGTGGTGGACGATGATCTGGTTGAAGGCCTGGAAGATGTGGATGTGCAGATCACCTCTGCCGATGCCTTCACCACGGCCCAAAGTAATATCACCACTGCCACCGCCACTGCCGATATCACGGATAACGATAACGCCCCGGCTAGCACCAACAACAGCTATAGCCTAAACGAGGGTGCACTGGAGAGCAGCAACATCATTATCGATGATACCGGCTCAGGTGTAGATAGTGATAGTGATCTGCCAGCCCAGACCCTCAACATCGAGTCAGTAAACGGTACTGCCTGGGCCAGTCTGACCGACTCTACTCACGGCACCTATACCAGCGGTCTGGGTTATAAAGAGGTCAGCACCACCAACGGCGCCATCTACATCCTGCAGGACGGTACCACCCAGTACCAGCATGATGGCAGCGTGACCATATCAGACAGTTTCACCTATACCATCAGCGATGGTGTTAACGGCTCAAACACCAGCACAGTCAGTTACAGCATAATCCCTTTCAACGATGCCCCGGTCCTGACCGGTGATCTTACCGCCACCATGAACGAAGGCGCCACCTACATCATCACTGGTACCGATCTCGGTTACACCGATTCGGATGATGTGGATGCCGGTGTTACCTTCACCACCAGTTCCGCCAGCAATGGCAGGATTCAGGTCAACGGTTCGGATGCCAGCAGCTTCACTGGTACCCAGCTGTATGCCAATCAGGTGACGTTCATCCATGACGGTAGCGAGACCACGATTGCCTCGTTCGATGTAAATGTGGAAGATGGCAACGAAGACAGCAGTGTGCCGGTGAACAGCACCTTTAACCTGACTGTCACCCCGGTCAATGATATACCTGTGGCAACAGCAAACACTGTCACCACCACTGAAGACAGTGCCTACAGCTTCAGTTCAACAGATTTTACCTTTACCGATGCAGAGGATGACACTCTTGTCTCTGCGACCATTATCAACCAGTCACTGGCCAGCGGTAGCCTGACACACAGTGGCGGCACGGTTGTAATAAATGGTGATATCCTTAATGCGGTGCAACTGAACAGCTTGATCTACACTCCGGCAACTGACAGCAATGGTACTCCGCTGGCTACCTTTGACTTCACTGTAAATGATGCTGATATCGGTGTTGTATCGGCCCGGATGGATATTGATGTAACTGTGGAAGAAGAGCCACCAGAGCCACCAGAGCCACCAGAGCCACCAGAGCCACCAGAGCCACCAGAGCCACCAGAGCCACCAGAGCCACCAGAGCCACCAGAGCCACCAGAGCCACCAGA
>JAAENB010000641.1 GCA_024224995.1 bacterium
CGGAACCGGCGACATTGCTGGCGTCGCCACTAGACAACACCACCGAGCCAGAGTCCGCCACGGACGCACCACCGGCTGATCCGACAGACAGATCGCCACTCGTGGCACCCAATCCAGATTCAACAGTTGCAGAACCGCCAACACCGTCAGTCACGACGCCACCACTCACACGAACGCCGCCATCAGACATGGACAACGCACTGCCGACACCAACGGAGGAAGCGCCAACTGACACAATGACAGAGCCAGATGTGGGCGATGCAGTCGATGAACCACTGCCAATCGTCACACTGCCAGAGTCGCCACTCGCAGATGAACCACTCATCACAGACACGGAGCCAGTAGATGCCGACGCATCACCAGATGACACCGACACACCAGCCATGGCACCCGATGTCATGGACACCTCGCCGTCCACGTCACCGCCAGCCACACGAACAGCGCCACGAGAGCCACCCGACACAGCCACATCGCCACCATCACCAGATGACAGCGTCACACCGTCACTCGATGACATGGTCAACGACGCGCCAGATGCAGCCGATGCAGACGAGCCAACGCCGACAGTCACGGAACCGGCGACATTGCTGGCGTCGCCACTAGACAACACCACCGAG
>JAAENB010000642.1 GCA_024224995.1 bacterium
AATTACTCCATTCATATATAAAAAATTCTGCACTTTGTCATCATATTTGAAATCAATTTTATCATCAGTTCTAAACAATTCCAAAACCAGTTTTTTATATGGTTCCTGTTCGGCTTTACTAATTATATTCAAAATATTGTTGTTTGGAAGAATAGAGGTTGCAGCAGCATAAACTTCTTCAAAGATATCAATTGTTATAGGTTTATCTTTTTCAATAATAATTCCCTTACAACCTTCTGTGAGAAGTTCGCCAAACCAGCATGTTAAACCGGGCTGACCTGCGGTTTCATAATAGAGCCTGTCAATAACCTCCTGTTCAACTTTTTGCCCGCTTTCCCGTTCATGCCATTTGAACATTTCATCAACTTCATTATACGTAAGATTAGGAATATTAACACTTCTCTGAATGTTAAAGGGAGAGCCTTTTACATTCTCGACACCGAGAACGCTTCTAACACCCATGAGGGCAACAGCGTGTAAGAGATATTTCTTTTCTTCATTTGATTTACCCGGTTTATTCTTTCTGAACATATAAATATTTCTGAAAACGCCAACGATGGTGCTTATGGCATCCTCAGTCAGGGCATCGAACTCGTCAAGGATCAGGACCAGGGGCTTATCCTGAATATCTTTTTTAAAGATGCTATCAAATTTTTTAGGGGAATTTGTTTTGATAATTTTTTTATTTAGTTCTTCAAGAATCATTTCCCCTATGTCTGTCAATATCTTATCTACATCGTCTTCAGTTTTCAATCTTTCAAGGTTTAGCTTGACAACATCGAATCTCTCATCATCCTCTAACCGGTAAAGAACCTCGTTCATCACCCAGGACTTTCCTGTTTGCCGGGGAGCCCAGACAGTTATATAATGACCACCTTTTTCCGGATTATCTCCAACCAATTGCTTATACGCCCTATCAATCAGCTCCTGTCGTGGTGCATAATAATGTAATTCAGTATCTACAGGACCATATGATGAAAATTTTCGCATTCCTTCCCCCGGATTCACATCTCAATCGGTAATCAAAATATAAGTACTTTTAGCGTTTACGGAGTTTTTTGTCAATAAGAATAACCTGGGTGAAGGTAATCGGTAAAAAAACATAAATCTCCTTAATTAAACTTATATTTTTCCCCCTCCCCCCTTCGTTGGCACGAATCTTGCATACTATATTACTATGAAACAACACAGAAGGAGACTTTATATGAAACGTTTACTAATTTTCTTGGCTTTATTAATTACTTTTTCCGGCTGCGGCAGCGGCTTTGAAGGTGACGGCGGTAACAATCCGCCCGTTGACAATCCCGCTCCCTGGCAGGGAACTCTCCAGTTCGGAACAACAGCGGATGATTATGCCGTATCAAGCGCTGTAGACAGCTCCGGGAATATTTATATTGCCGGGAATACTACCGGTGCTTTTGAAGGATATAGCAGCCTGGGAAGTGATGATATCTTCCTGGCGAAGTTTGACTCTTCAGGAAAGAAACTATGGATAAAACAATACGGCAGCAGCGGCAGCGATTATTCTCGCAATGTTCTAACCGACAGTTCGGGCAATGTTTATGTTACTGTCTATAGCAACGGTAGTTTTAACGGGTATTCAAACACAGGCGATTATGATATTTTCCTGGTGAAATATAATTCCCAGGGAGAAGAATTGTGGACCAGCCATATTGACTCAAGCACGAATGATTCTCCTCAAGAAGCGGCAATTGACAGCGAAGGGAATATTTATGTTACCGGTTATACTGATGGGGATATGGATGGTGCAGACGGCAGCCAAACTCATTCGGGCGCATATGACCTCTTCCTGGTAAAATTTAATTCTTCCGGCGATGTTGCCTGGATTCGACAAAAAGGTACTTCTGACAGTGAACAAGCTCTTAGAATAACAATCGACAAAGCGGGCAGCATTTATGTTACCGGGTTAACCAATGGTGACCTGGCCGGTCCCGGTTCAAACCTTGGCTATTGGGATGCATTCTATATTCGGTATAACGAATTAGGCACTGCCGATACTCCGGTTCAATTTGGCACTAATTCAAGTGAAGATACCTATGGCATTGCTGTAGATAGTTCCGGTAATATCTATATCATCGGCGATACCCTCGGTGTCTTTTCCGGAAATACGAGCTACGGCGACAGGGATGTGTTCCTGACTAAATATGACTCCGGGAATTCTTTCTGCTGGATCAAACAGATCGGTACGGCTGCTTATGATCATTCCACAAGCATTGCTATTGACAGCTCGGATAATATTTATTTTACCGGGCTCCTCACTGATACCATGATGACGGCATATGATTTCTTTATACTGTCGTATGATTCCAACGGTGAACTCCGGTGGGGCTGGGACCTGGGTACGCCATATAATGATGTGGGTAATGATGTTATCGTTGATAGTAATAATAATATTTACCTCTCCGGGTACACACAATCGGGCATTGACGGAAACTCAAACGCCGCCGGTGACAATACTGCTGACGGATTTATGATGAAATTTAATTCTTCCGGAGCGATCCAGTAGATGCCGATTCAATAAATAAAAACGGAGTTTTATAATGAAAATAATTAATAGTAAAAACCTTTTTTACGGAAGTGTTATGATCCTGTTTATGGCCCTCACCGGCTGCGGCAGCGGCTTCGAAGACGGAGACAACACTCCCCCCGGAGATGACACAAGCCCCTGGCAGGGAACCGTGCTTTTTGGTACTGCCGAACATGATAGAGCATACGGTATAACTCTTGATAGCTCGGGAAATATTTTTATCACCGGAGAATCAGAAGGGAACCTGGACGGGAAAACAAACGCCGGCAAGTCCGATATCTTCCTGGCGAAGTTCAAACCTTCCGGGGAAAAAGAATGGGTGCAGCTAATGGGTTCGGACCAGGACGAACAGGCAAATGCCATAGCTGTTGATCGTAACGGGAACAGTTATATTACGGGCAAGAGTTATGGGGACATCTGGGACTATACTCTGGCGGGAGATATGGGATCGGATTATGACTATTTACTGGTAAAATGCAATTCATCGGGCGAAAAAATATGGAGCCATCACCTGGGTTCCGCATCGGGAAATTATGGGAATGATATTATCGTTGATGCAGATAATATTATTCATGTTTCCGGGTCCACCTGGGGAGGTCTGGACGGTGATCCCGGGTACGGTATGTGGGATGCCTTTTTGTTAAAATATGACGCCGGAGGCGGTCTTAACAGTACAACTTTTTCCGGCGGGTCATTAAGAGATTGCGGCAATGGCATGGCAATGGACAGTATGGGGAATATCTTCTTGGCAGGACACGGAAGAAGCGACATGGACGGAACAAGCGCAGGCGAGCATGATTTATTTTTAACAAAGTATAACTATTCCAAAAGCCCTGTTACTGTCTGGGTCCGGCAGACCGGTTCATTTATGGATGAATACGGCTATGATGCTGCCGTTGACAATGATGACAATATTTATGTTACCGGGTATACCAACAGCACCATGGACGGTACAACTTTTATTTTCCTGGTTAAGTATTCTTCTTCAGGCGAAAAACTCTGGACCCGGATTATCGGCTCCGGACAGAATGACGTGGGCAGAGGCGTGGTTGTGGACAGTGATAATAATGTTTATGTTACGGGGTATACTGAGGGAGACCTGGACGGAAACATAAACTCCGGCGGGAATGATGTTATTCTTATGAAGTATTCCTCTTCCGGAGTGAATCTGTGGACGAAACAGCTTGGGACTCCCTATAGTGATGTGGCCTATGGAATTGCGATTGATAAAAAAGAAAATAGCGATGATGATATTTTTATTACCGGGCGCTCCGCAGGAAACCTGGACGGGAAGACCAACGCTAACGAGGGCGTTTCCTTTGATATTTTTATAATGAAATTTAATACCTCCGGAGAGATCCAATAAATCTCCCGTAGGGGCGAGGCATGCCTCGCCCCTACGCAAAATTATCAACATTTTTTAATATTTTTCATTTTTTTTGCCCCTTTTGGGAGAAAAACCAGACTCTATATACAGCAGGCCGCACAGCAGGCTTCGACTATTTCCTAATAAAAACCTATTTACAACAAGGCGCTTTATATTGAAAAAAACCAACGCAAACAATATTTTTTCATTGACTACACAGCACCTTCTTTCATCTTTGACGCACACCCCTACAAAAAGCCCTTTCGGGCTTTATTTTTATAAATCCACTCCGGAGGATCTGTTTATGAAACACTTTTTCAATTCTGTCCACTTTTTTCTTATGATATTTTTTCTTGCAATGTTACCGTTTGTTACTGCTTGCGGCAGCGGTTTCGAGGATGATGGTACGGGTACCGCTCCCTGGCAGGGAACGCTCCAATTTGGTACAACAGCGGAAGATAAAGCAATCTCAAGCGCTCTGGACAATTCAGGGAATATTTATATTGCCGGAAATACTCTGGGAGCTTTTGAAGGATATACCAGCCAGGGCAATATTGATACGTTCCTGGCGAAATTCGATTCTTCAGGAAAGAAGCTGTGGATAAAACAGTTCGGAAGCAGTGGTAATGACTATACTCAAAAGCTTCTACTTGATGCTTCGGGTAATATCTATGTAGTCGTCTTTAGTGATGGTGATTTTAACGGATATTCAAACCTGGGTGATTTTGATAGTTTCCTGGTAAAATATAACTCTTCAGGTGAAGAAATATGGACCAGCCATATTGGCACCGATGCCTTTGACAGACCGAATGACGCCGCAATTGACAGTAAAGAAAATATCTATGTTACCGGTCATACCCAGGGCGACCTTGATGGTACCGGCAGCGGCACGTATTTGGGCGATAATGACACGTTCCTGGTAAAATATAATCCCTCGGGTTCCATAGAATGGATTCGACAAAAAGGTACTACAGGCAGTGATGAAGCGTATGGTATCGCAATAGACAAAACGGACTCCATCTATATTGCCGGGTGTACCAACGGAGACCTGGCCGGTGCCGGTTCACACCAGGGCAGTTGGGATATGTTCTATATTAAATACAATGAATTAGGTTCTGCCGGTACTCCTGTTCAATACGGTACAACTGCATCTGAAGAAGTTTATAGAATTGCTGTTGATAGTTCCGGAAATATCTATCTCTCAGGCGATACAAAGGGAGCCTTACCCGGCAACACCCATTACGGCAGCCGGGATATTTTTCTTATTAAATTTGACTCAGGGGATTCTTTCTGCTGGGTCAAACAAACCGGTTCCGATGATGATGACAGGGTCTGGGACATTGACATTGACAGCTCAGGCAATCTTTATTTAACCGGGTTTATGCATAGCAATACCACAGACACTCCAAATATACCCGGCAATTTCTATATAGTATCATATAACTCCAGCGGTGATATCCGGTGGAATTGGGAACAGGGTACGGCGTATAGTGATGTTGGTATTGATGTTATGGTTGACAGCAATGACAATGTTTACCTCACCGGGTACACCTGCGGAGGCATTGACGGAAACTCTAACGCCGACACCGGCAATTCTACTTATGACGCGTTCATGATGAAATTCGACTCTTCCGGCGAGCTCCTGTAAAGAGCCGCTTCAATTTATAAAATTTATAAAAAGGAACTTTATAATGAAAAAGATTAATATCAAACATATTTTTTACACCGGGGCTGCCATGCTGCTAATGGCCCTCACCGCATGCGGCACCGGGTTCGAAGACGATGTCCCTGCCGGTGAAACCGATCCCTGGCAGGGAACCCTGCTTTTTGGGACTCCTGAAATCGATGAAGCCTATGACATCGCTCTGGACCCTTCAGGGAATATTTATATCACCGGGCAGTCGCAAGGAGACCTGGACGGAAACACAAACACCGGCAAGGGCGATATTTTCCTGGCGAAGTTTAAACCTTCAGGGGAGAAAGAATGGGTTCAGCTTACGGGTTCGGACGAGGATGAACAGGCAAATGCTCTTGCTGTTGACAGCAACGGGAACAGCTACATTACAGGCAGGAGTCATGGCAGCATATGGGATCATACCCTGGTAGGAGAATATGACTACCTGCTTGCAAAATTCGATACATCGGGTGAGAAAAAATGGAGCCATCACCTGGGTACCTCAAGCGGTAATCATGGTAATGATATTATTGTAGATGCCGATAACATTATTCATGTTGCCGGGTATACCTACGGAGGGCTGAATGGTTATAGCGGTAGCGGTATGTGGGATGCCTTTTTTCTGAGGTATGACGCTACGGGGTATCTTAGCAGTACTTCCCTTTTCGGCGGGACAGTAAGCGATTTTGGTTATGGTATAACATTGGACAGCATGGGCAATATCTACATGTCGGGCTGTAGCAAAAATGACCTGGACGGGACAAGCGCCGGAGGGAATGATATATTTTTGGCACAGTTTAACTATACCAAAAACCCGGTAAACGTATGGACCCGGCAGACCGGTTCATTTAACGGTGAATATGGATATGATATTACCGTTGATAATGATGATAATATTTATATTACGGGGATGACCAAAAGTACTCTGGACGGTTCCGAGTATGTTTTCCTGATAAAATATTCCTCATCAGGGGACAAACTCTGGACCCGGGTTGTTGGTTCCGAGAACAATGACGAGGGCAGAAGTGTTGCCGTGGACAGTGATAATAATGTTTACGTTGCCGGGTATACCGGCGGCGGCCTGGATGGAAACATAAACGCCGGCGGGAATGATATTTTTCTTATGAAGTATTCCTCTTCCGGGGTGTGGCAGTGGACGAAACAGCCGGGGACTCCTTACAGTGATGTGGCCTACAACATGGTTATCAACAAAAAAGAAAATAGTGATGATGATATTTATATTACGGGATGCAGCTCCGGAAACCTGGACGGTAAAACCCACTCAAACGAGGGAGTTTCGGGCGATATTTTTATAATGAAATTTAATACCTCCGGAGAGATTCAATGAAAATTAAAAATTCTATAAAAAAGTCTTTTTATCAAAAACTGTTTTATGTAGTTCTTTTAACCGCGTTATTTGCCCTCACCGCTTGCGGCACCGGCTTTGAAGACGACGACAACGGCGCGAGTCCCGACCCCTGGCAGGGAACCCTGCTTTTTGGGACTCCTGAAATAGATGAAGCCTATGACATAGCTCTGGACACTTCAGGGAATATTTATATCACCGGCCAGTCGCAAGGAGACCTGGACGGAAACACAAACGCCGGGAAAGGCGATATTTTCCTGGCCAGGTTCAAACCTTCAGGGGAAAAAGAATGGGTGCACCTTATGGGTTCGGACGAGTATGAACGGGGAAATGCTCTTGCTGTTGACAGCAACGGGAACAGTTATATTACGGGCAGGAGTCACGGCAATATATGGGATTATACCATGATAGGAGCTGTGGAATCGGATTATGACTATTTTCTGGCAAAATTCGATACATCGGGTGAGAAAATATGGAGCCATCACCTGGGTACCACAAGAGGCAATCAGGGTAATGATATTCAAATAGATGCTGATAATATAATTCATGTTGCCGGGTATACTTACGATGGCCTGAACGGCGATAGCGGTGAAGGCGGGTGGGATGCCTTTTTGCTGAAGTATGATGCTGCGGGCGATCTTACCAGGACTACCCTTTTCGGCGGGACAGGAACAGATTTCGGCTATAGTACGGCATTGGACAGTACGGGCAATATCTATATATCAGGTTTTACTCAAAATGACCTGGACGGGACAAATGCCGGCGGAGATGATATATTTTTAGCGCAGTATAACTATACCAAGAGCCCGGTGAACGTCTGGACCCGGCAAACCGGGGCTTTCGGCGATGACATTGGATATGATATTACCGTTGATAATGATGATAATATTTATATTACGGGCATAACCTCCAGTACTCTGGACGGTTACAACCATGTTTTCCTGGTAAAATATTCCTCATTGGGCGACAAACTCTGGACCCGGGTTGTTGGTTCCGATAACAATGACGCGGGCAGATGCGTTGCCGTGGACAGTGATAATAATGTTTATGTTACCGGGCATACCTCCGGCGGTCTGGACGGAAACATAAACGCCGGCGGCAATGATGTTTTTCTTATGAAGTATTCCTCTTCCGGAGCGAAGCAGTGGACCAAACAGGTTGGGACTCCTTACAAAGATCTGGCGTATAACATGGCTATCAACAAAAAAGAAAATAGTGATGATGATATTTTTATTACGGGATACAGCGATGGAAACCTGGACGGAAATACCAACTCAAACGAGGGAGTTTCCAGCGATATTTTTATAATGAAATTTAATACCTCCGGAGAGATTCAATGAAAAAATCGATATCCTTACTTATTGTAACACTCTTAACAACCATCCTTTCTCTTTCAGGATGTGGTGAAGGGTTTGATGATTCGGGCAACAGCGATTTGGAAAACGCCGTGTGGACAGGGACTCAGCAAGGCGGAACCGGCCAGGATGAGATTTCTTACGCAACGGCTATTGACAGTAAGGGGAACATCTATATTGCCGGTTACACAGGGGCAGACCTTGACGGACAAACGAACGCGGGCGAGGAGGATGCCTTTCTTATTAAATATAAACCTGCGGGAGAAAAAGAATGGACACGGCTCCTGGGATCAAACCAGAACGATTCCTCAAAAAGTATCGCCATAGGATCTGATGATACTATTTATATTACCGGGTATACCTCAGGACTTCTGGATGGAACTTCAAACCCGGGAGGTCTTGATACGTTTCTTGCGGCTTTTAATTCATCGGGAGACAATCTCTGGACTCGCCAGTTTGGATCAAGCACAAATGATGAACCACACGGGATGACAATCGATAAAGATAACAATGTTTATATTTGCGGGAGAACTGAAGGAGTCCTGGAAGGAAGCACAAACCCCGGAAGCTATGATGTATACTTGGCAAAATATAATTCACAGGGAACGATGGAATGGATAAAACAACGGGGCTCAGCTTCCAATGACACTGCCCTTGCTCTGGCAATAGACAATGATGGTTTTATTTATATAACCGGTTACACATCGGGAGACCTTGACGAACAAACGAATGCCCAGGCAGGAGATTACGATATCTTTCTCATGATGTATACCCCAAGCGGAACCCATTTAAAAACCAGGCTCTATGGAGCGGCAGAGGCTGATAAGCCTTATGGGATAGCAATAGACAGCAGTAATGCTATCTATATTGCGGGAACAACGAAGGGTTATCTTGATACCGGCGGTAGTGGCTCTAACGCTGGAGAATACGATTCCTTTGTAATGAAACTGGATTCGGATAAAGATATTGTCTGGATTGATCAAACAGGATCGGAAGAGGATGATATCCTCAGAGCTATTGAAATGGACAGCAAGAACAATATTTATACAACAGGGTATACCTTAAACAGTATGGGCACCGGTTTCGATATCTTCCTGTTAGCATATGACACTTCGGGAAATCTACAGCTCGTAAGTCAGACAGGCGGCGCGGGAGACGATTATGCTCACAGTCTGGTTATTGATAATTTCGACAATGTATTTGTTTCCGGCCACACGAATAGCGCGCTTGCAGGAAACACAAACAGCGGCGGCTTTGACTATTTCTTAATGAAAATCTATTCCGAATAAAGGAGAGCAACATAATGAAAAAACTTCTTACGATATTTATCGCAATAACGGCAATCTACACTACCGCATGCGGCAGCGGTTGGGAAGACGATGACGACCGCGGCGCGAATCCCTGGCAGGGGACGGTGCTTTTTGGTACTCCTGAAACAGATCAAGCCAGTGATATAACCCTGGACAACTCGGGAAACATTTACCTTACCGGGAGATCGGCAGGGGATCTGGACGGAAACACAAACTCCGGTTTAACCGATATTTTCCTGGCGAAGTTCAAACCTTCAGGGGAAAAAGAATGGG
>JAAENB010000643.1 GCA_024224995.1 bacterium
ACGATTAATAATTCTACTACAACTAATTGGCCTAACGCAACTGCATGTGATAGTTATACATGGGGAGTTAATGGTGTTACCTATACAAGTAGTGGTGTTTACACTTATATAACTACTAATGCTAGTGGATGTGATAATGTAGCAACATTGACCTTAACGATCAATAATAGTTCTACTACAAGTACATCTATTACTGCATGTGATAGTTATACATGGGCAGCTAATAGTACTACATACACAAGTAGTGGTGTTTATACATTTGCAACTACTAACGCTAGTGGATGTGATTCTACAGCTACTTTGAACTTAACGATCAATAATAATACTTCAACAAGTGCAACAGAAACTGCTTGTGATAGTTATACATGGGTAGCAAATGGTACTACTTATACCACAAGTGGAACATACACAAATACTTCTACTAATAGTTCTGGTTGTACACTAACTGAGACATTAATCTTAACGATTAATAATTCTACTACAACTAATTGGCCTAACGCAACTGCATGTGATAGTTATACATGGGGAGTTAATGGTGTTACCTATACAAGTAGTGGTGTTTACACTTATATAACTACTAATGCTAGTGGATGTGATAATGTA
>JAAENB010000644.1 GCA_024224995.1 bacterium
GCAGACGGTGCCAGTGAGATATTGAACTTTGGTGTCACGACGCTAGCATTGAATGCAGATGCGACCCTGGATAATGTCACCGTGGGTGGTGTCACGGTTGACGTGGTGTATGTGAGTGCGACGGGAACATTAACCATCACGCACACAGACGGATCATCGGCGATCAGCAAAGCGGATGCGCTGGCGGTATTGGAAGCGATCACCTATCAAAACGACAGTGATGATCCGAGTACGGCCACGGCGCGCACGTTCACGGTAACAGTGAATGACGGTGTGATAGACAGTGATGCAGCGGTGAGCACGATTACGGTTGCGGCGGACAATGACGCCCCGGTCAACACCGTACCCGGTACTCAGACGATCGCAAAAGAAACCACGACCGCAATCGGTGGCATCAGCATCAGCGATAGCGATGCGGGTGTTGCCAATCTGAGCACACAGCTGCAGGTCAGTAACGGCATATTGAACGTAACACTCTCTGGCGGTGCCACGATCATTGCGGGTTTCAACGGCACTGGTGACTTGACGATCCTGGGCAGCGTGACCGATATCAACAACACGCTGGCGTCGCTTACTTACACGGGCGACACGGACGTAATCGGCACGGCGGCCGATACCCTGATCGTGACGACCAACGACCTGGGCAACACCGGTGGTGGCGGTGCCCAGCAGGACATCGATAACATCCAGATCGATCTGACTGCGGTCTCCATCACGGCCAATGATGCCAGTGCCGATGAGACCGGCTCGGACCCGGGTCAGTTCACGGTTGATCTGGGTGCGATCAACAACACCGGTGGCAATGTCACGATAAATTACACGGTTACTGGCACGGCGACGGATGGCGGCACGGATTACACCACATTAACTGGCTCTGTGGTGATTGCCGATGGCGCCAAGACGGCGACCATCGATGTTACCGGCATTAATGATGACGCCCTGGTGGAAGGTGATGAGACCGTCATCGTTACCTTGGACAGCACCGACAATGTGCTGTTTAACATTGACGCTGGCAACAACGCCGACACCGTCACCATTGGCGATAACGATACCCCGCTCGATGCCACCCTGAGTGTCAGTGTCGATGGCGATGAGGAAGGTCCGGTGGCCATGACCTTTAGGGTCGACCTCTCTGCCACCAACAACACCGGCTCAACCCTGACCTACGACCTGGCGGATCTAGGCACGGGCTCTGCCACCACGATTGATGATTACGCAGATATGACCGGGGCCCAGATCACCGTCGCTGATGGCGCGGCCTTCGGTAC
>JAAENB010000645.1 GCA_024224995.1 bacterium
ATTAAAAATGCGCCCGCGCACACCAGCAGTACAAGCATTTGTTTAAGTTTTTTTGTTTTCATAGCCTTGTTTCTCTCCTTTAAGATTAATAGAATTTACCTATAAGGTAAAAGAAGGGCTATTATAGATCAAGTATTAATTTCCGGAAACAGGGCCGTATATAAAGAAGTTTGACAAAAAAAACCTCTTTCTGAATAAAAGCATACCAGGTTTATATTAAAAATAAAAGAGGTCACTATGAGCGGAGCAAAAATCAAGTTTGAAAACGGTATTCATCATAACAGCGATATCAACATCATACTCAATGCCGTCAACGACCTTTCTGAGCATGTCTTCGTCGCAAAATCTTCAGGGGCCGTATTTGTCCGTGGAAAAGAATTCTTTACTGTTTTTATAGCCAAGTTCAATAATATCAACTCCGGCGTCGTTTACGGCTTTGAAAACACGTCGTACCATTTCGAGAGGGAACCTGGAATTGTTCATGAGTCCGCCATCCCGGATGGAACAATCGATAACTTTGATTTGTGGTCTATACATCGTTTACCTCTTTATTTTTATGGGGCTCTGTTATATG
>JAAENB010000646.1 GCA_024224995.1 bacterium
AAAAGGCCCGTAGATATTGCCCGGGGTCGCACCCTTTCTCGGAATCTCCATAGCCCTGGCCTGAAACCAGCCAGTAAAGGCGTTGCACTGCAACGTCTCAAAACAGACCCTTGCCCGGAACATCTTCGAAAAATTGACCTCGGTATAACCACAGTTTCTTCCGTATTTTTCCCGGCCCTGCCGGTGTTATTCTTTGACCGATCACCGGTTACCCGGGTCACTGAGCGGAGCCGAAGTGTCCCCGCCCATCCGGTCCCTGAGCGGAGCCGAAGACCCGGTTACCTTCTCTAAGGTTCCCTCACATCCGGGGCGTTCCCAATGCTATGAATACGCATCTTAATCGTATAAGAAGAGTCCGCGCCGGATAAATAGCCGTGTTTATAGGTATTCCTGCCATTGATGGAACCTTCGATCATGGTGTCATTGGAAGTGACTATCATCACACTGCCGGAAAGTTTTTTAATTAAAACAGTCTTTTTTTGTAAGTTGGGCTTGCGTCCTTTGAAGAAAAATATTTTTTCTTCTGTGTTGTCATTGTTGGCGCGATGTTCGTCAAAGCCCAATACACCGCCCAGGTCTTTAATAATCTGGATCCAATTTCGCCGAACCAGGGGCTCCTGCCTGTCCTGCTGCCGCACGGCCAGGACCGACTCAGTGGTGTCTTTGTCGCGGAGAGTTCCTTTATTGTCGACGAAATAATAATTTCCTTCTATATAATAGAGGTCTCCGTTGTAAATTTCCGTATTGTACTTGCTTTCTTTTTTAGCGCACCGGGTTTCCTGGTGAAGCCGGAAATTATTGTGCTTGTCTTTGGTAAAGGTGAATTTTCCGGAAACTTCAATTCCCGGACCGTATTTTTTCCCCTGTTTGTAGGCTTTTTCATTTGTTGTAAGGCTGGGCGCCAGAACTTTCATTTCACCTTCGCAAATAAAAGATGAATATTTTTGCATAATCATGCTCATGGGTTCGGTAATGATAGAGCTTACCCGGTATATTTTTTTTTCTTCGGGATCGGTTGGCTCGGGATTAGGCTCTTCTACCGGCAGCTCATTGATTGAAATATTTTTAAGCCTGGGATCAATATTCTCAGAATCGGCCGCGTCCTTTTGTTTGTCCTGGTCTTCAATTGATTCGCTGAATATGCCCGAAAATAAACCGCCTTTCCCCTGTACTTTTTCCCGGTTAGCCTCAGGAGGACCGTCTGCGTCTTCGCTGCCCCATTGCGAAATAATAAATATCGCAATGGCGATAAAGATAGTAATAAAAAATATATTTTTTAAGGTTTTATTTTCAAGGTTCATGTTTTTGTCCGTACGGGCTCTCGTTATAAAATGATATTTTCTACATAGTGCAGCAGGTCTAAGAAATAGAACATAAGATAATTAATACCAATAAGAATCCATCCCAGCAATACCGAATAAAACTTTAAATTAACCGGAGCCCGTTTTTCCGCTTCCAGGACAAAGCCGTTGAGAATAATTGCCAGGAGCGAGGAGGCGAATACGGTAATTAACAGGTATGGTTCGTACCCGGTAATATTATCTTTGCCTGGGTCGGTGAGAAGAGCGGTTACCGCGATGAGGATAATCATCACCGGGAGAAAAAAGAGGGAATGAATAAGCCCTTTGCGAAAACCCTGCATGGTAAAGGATTTAATTGGGAGAATTTTTACGAGCCCTGCTCCAAACAGGACAATGATCACACAAATTCCATAGAATATATAATCACGTGAAATATGCCGTTCTGCCATAACATAATACTGGCCAATTAAAAGGGCTCCTTCTTTACCGCCTTCCTTGTAGACCTGGCGGTATAGTTTCCTGGCTTTTTGAAAATCCCGTTTTAGCGTATAGCAGTCTCCCAGGTTTTTCATGGCAACGAGCCGGGATCTGGTTCCGGGGTATTCATTGATTATTTTTTCGTAAATGGTCATGGCTTTTTTGAGATGCTGTTCGTTTTCAATTATGCGCCTGAATCCCCGGTATTCATTTGCCAGCCAGAGAAGAGCATCATCCGGAAAGGGGATAGAAGGATTATCCTGAATAAATTTTTCCATTATTGGAAGATATTTTTCTTTTTCATTTTCGGAATAAGAATTAAGTATGCCGATATATTGTTGATATACCTTTGGATCGGCATCTTTATATTTCTCAAGGGCTTTGATGCGGACTTCCGCCCGCCTGCTGTGCCGTCCGTTAAATTCGTTAATATATCTCTGGTAAAAGAAGGTCGCTTTTTTGGGCTCATAAAGCCGTTCGTCGTAAATAACCGCGATCCTAAAAAGAGCCTCCCCGCCGTAATGGGAATCTTTATTGTTCTTAACCAGGTTATTATACGCGGTAATTGCCTGGTTATAATCTTTAGCCTGATTTTCAATCTTTTGAGCGGCTGAATATGTTTTCTCGATAGCCGTTTTTTTTTGGTCCGACAGCTTCGAATAAACGGTCCCCGGTTTAATGATTAGAACTGCGGCTGCAGCTATCAGCATTATTCTTGCGTTCTTGAGCTTGAAAGGAGAGATTCTTTTCATAGGTTCCGATCCTGTTTTTGGGTAACAATACAGAGGCTTCTTTTTCTTTACAAATGATTTTATTGATTTTTAAAAAAAAGTGGGTATTCATACTGAAAGCGAGGCTATGAACCTCGCTTTCAGGGAATTATCTCGCTATAGGTGCGATAAATTTACAAAGAAAATGATTCAAGTACCGATGACGAGTTGTTGCCGTTTCCCTGGACCTTGCGAGCCTGGAAGTTTATGGAATCGCCGTTTATGTCTACGATGAGGTAGTTTAAGACCTGCTCGTATTTGATGAGGTTGCCGTCGGTATCGGCATCATCGCCGTGCCAGGGCATGTCACACATGGAAGAACCGGCGCCGCCGCTGAGGATATGGTGGATGCCGTATCGTTCAATATGCTG
>JAAENB010000647.1 GCA_024224995.1 bacterium
CCAAAATAATTTAAGCGTGCTTCCCCATAAAATTTATTTGTTTCTTTCCATGAACTCCCACTCCATTTATATAGATACGCAGCTCCGGCCTGAACACCTTTTTCGTTATTCCCATAAGCACCTATTATTATTGAATTCCCATCTGGTGAAATAGATACACTCATCCCAAAATAATTTAAGCGTGCTTTCCCATAAAATTTATTTGTTTCCTTCCATGAACTACCATTCCACTTATATATATAAGCAGCTCCGGCTTGAGAACCTTCTTCGTCATTTCCGTAAGCACCGACAATAATTGTGTTGCCATCCGATGAAATAGCTACACTGGTTCCGAAACAATCATCCTTTTCACCATCTGACGCAACAATTTTTTTCTCGCTCCATGAATTACCGTCCCATCTATATACGTAAACAGCCCCAGCTTGAGAACCTTTTTCGTCGTTTCCATCAGCTCCCATAATGATGGTGCTGCCATCTGCTGAAGCAGCCACACTTCTTCCCTCAAAATCGCCTGCGATCCCGGTCTGAGAACTAAATTGTGTTTTTATATTGATCGACCACTTATGATAAGAAATTCTACTTTCATTTTGCCATTTTCCAGCAATTTTTCCTTTGATATATACTGTATGAAATCCAGGGCTGAGATCATAGTCAATTGTTAGTGGTATTGAGTTGTCGAACTCTTTCGACCATTCCCCTTTATCAATTTTGAATTTATAAGAATCAGCTTTTTGAACTGTAATATTAAGTCTTTTATTGTTAGTTATAGAATATGGTAAATTTACCAGTTCTATATCAAAAAGGGCAGTGTCACTAAATTTTTTTATAGAATCCAAGGCCTTTTCACAAGCACACTGAGAACAAGATACCAAAAGAGAAATGAAAACAACTGATTTGATACTTTTAGAAAACATAAGAAACCCCGATGGAAAATTTTATAGAATGACTCTTCTCTATACTCCAATACTCTATTCTTGCCAGTATTAAAAACAGCTCAAAAATTGTCAAACCCGTTTCGATACCGGTTTTCCACAGCAAATTTGAGTAAAAATGGTCTGTTTTTATAAAGGATGCCCCTATCCCGGCCACAGGTTTGGCATAAAAATAATCAGAGACTGGTATTTTGTAACCGAAAACAGCCTGTACCGGAACCATAAACATATCGTAACTGCTGTTTACATCCTCCCTTTCCTGCTCTATAAAATAGACAAACCCGCTTTCAATCCCAAAACTAAAATTGTCGAAAAATAGATTCAACATACCAGCTTCAGCTGTAACGCCGAAGGCATAATTAACAACATTTGACCGGATCGGGGAGAAATAACCCGCATTCAGGGAGGTATAAAAATTTAAATTGCTTTTTTTCTCCTGATCACCAATTTCTTCTATAGCAGAAACCGCGATCGTTTCCACTACAGCTTTTATTTCATGTGATTTTTTAAAGACTCTCTTGTTCCGCGCAATCTCTTTTCTGGTCTTGACTTCAAGCAATCGAATGACAAGCTCAAATTCTTGACCCGGCTTGCTTATTGCCCCGATTAGTATGTAGTCTGCATGAAGAATAGTCCCTAATTCAAATGTTTTCTTTTTATTTCCTTTCACTTGTAAGCGAATTTCTACCTGGTCGACCTCTTGCTCATTCATAAGCTCGAAACCATCTTGAGTAGAAATAAAACTTTTCAAAGAATTCCGAACAAGCTTTCCTTTAGCAGGGCTTACCCGGTCGGTCCCCACTTTCATGATTATAACTTTTTTTAGCTGTGCGGAACTGATCGAGGGAATAAGAAGCAATACAGCAATGGCAAAAAATATCACTTTTTTCATTACTTGACCTTATTTTTAAATTTATCAACCCGGTTCTTTAATTCTCCGGGGAGCTTATTAAGCATCACGGTATCGTTTTTAAAATTCGTATCTAAAACAATAAATTGAGCGCTTTTTATTTTACCATCTTTTACAGTATTAACAATGAGCCTGATACTGATAAATACCGTTTCGTCACCGTCATCGTCGCTCTTTATGGCATCCCCTACAATTTGACTGTTCGCGAACCTGTCGCCCTTCCAGGAACGAAAACTTTTTTTGATAATTTCCTCCGTTCTTGAGAAAACAAGAGAGTTCATTCCTTCGGGCTCTATTTTTATTCGAATCCTTTTTTCAGTTTTTGGAGATTTAACAACAACAGGCAGTTTTTCAATCTCTTTCTCTGTTTTCTCTACAACACCAACGGGCTCAGCCTTTGTTTCAACAAGCGGTTTATTGATATTACTGTAAACAAAATAGCCTCCGGCGGAAAGAGAAGCCGCCGCTGCCGTTGCTGCTAAAATTACAAAAAGAATTGAGCTGGCCTTCATGCTTATGCCCCAGCCTATTTTCTTGAAGAAGAAAAA
>JAAENB010000648.1 GCA_024224995.1 bacterium
GATCACCAAAGGAATGTGCAATTCTCAGACTACGAATCCGTAGGCCGCAGCTTCGAATCCTGCCGGACGCGCCTCGAATACACAAAAAAGACGAATTGTTTAATTCGTCTTTTTTTTATTGCCGGGTAAAAGGGAATGTGTAAGAGTGTATTGCATAAAACAAAACTATGAAAAAAATCCTTTTAACAGCCATCAATGCCAGGTATACCCATTCAAACCTTGCGTTATACTATCTCAAAGAATACGCAAGCGGCCTTGAGTATGATATCACCATACTATCCTTTTCGATTAATCGCAAAATCGATGAAATTATCGAAGCAATAGTTCGTGAAATGACAGGGCAGGAGCCCGGAGTTGCGGCCTTTTCTGTTTACATCTGGAACGCGGAAATAATAAAGGCCATAATTCCCCGGATAAAAAAAGCCTGTGCCGGTATAAAAATTATCCTGGGCGGGCCTGAGGTCAGTTATAATGCTTCTCAATGGATAGCGGACTATGGGGATATCGATTTTATAATAACAGGACCGGGAGAGGCAGGGTTCCGGCATATTCTTGAGAATAACATGGAATCCGCAGATAAGATTATCAGCATACCTAATCCCCCATTCTCCGAAATTCCATTTCCTTATGGGGACCGGGACTTCGCTGAGCTGAAGAACCGGTATATATATTATGAAGCGTCCAGGGGATGCCCGTTCAGATGTACTTACTGCCTCTCATCCCGGAGCGATCAAAAACCGGAGTTCCGGGATATAGACATGGTAAAGCAGGAGCTCTTGATTCTCCTGAAGCAGAAACCAAAGCTGGTCAAGTTTGTAGATAGAACATTTAACACAAGCAAGTCTTTTTACCGGGAGATCTGGGAATTGCTTGCTGATAATCGTTTAAAAGATCCCGCCGCTGCAACAGGGTTCCACTTTGAAATATACCCGCAGCTTTTGGAAGATGCCGATTTTGAGATCCTGGAAAAATGTCCTCCGGGGCTGTTCCAGTTCGAAATAGGGATCCAGTCCGCGTGCCGGGAAACCCTTCAGGCCATAGACCGGCCCGCTAATTGGGGCGATATAAAACCAAAAATAGAACGTCTTCTGAAATTAAAAAATATTCATATTCATGTGGATCTAATCGCCGGCCTTCCCTATGAAGATATATCCCGGCTTGAGTATTCTTTTAACGAAATATACGCCCTTGGCGCCCATCATTTCCAGGCCGGGTTTTTAAAAGTGCTGCCCGGAACAAAGATGGCGGAAGATGCGGGGAAGTACAAGCTCCGGTATGGGGAGCGGGCGACCTATGAAATTATCAGCAATAAATGGCTTTCACCGGGAGAAATGGAACGGTTTAAGAATATGGCCTGGCTGGTGGACAGTTTGTATAATGCCCATATTTTTGAAAGGACTCTGGAAAACCTGGAAGAGCTTTTTCCTTTACCGTTCCGGTTTTATTGGGAGCTGGCGGAATGTATTGAAGAGTCGCAGGAAGAGCCCGGATTAATTGAAACCCTGCTTGCGGAAAAGCTGCGGAACAGAAAATGGGAAGCGTTCGGGGAGATAATTATCGGTTTTGTCCGGGAATTTAAAAAGGAGCTCTATTTTATGGATTGTCTTCGATGGGACTGGTGCTGCCTTGGCCGTTCTCACCGGTATCCGGATTTTTTAAAATCCGGTTTTACTGCTGAAACCAAAAAGAAGGGATATAATTTTTTTATACAACTCTCGGAAAAAGGAATTATACAATATAATAATCTCCGTTTCACGCAAAACGATTTAAAAAAATCGATTTTTTTTCAGGCCCAATCTGAATTATTCCGGGATCGATATTTGCCCCATGGGGAAATGATGATATTTTTGCCGGATAAAACAAAAATAAATATCCTCCAGGAATAAATTTCCTCCCCTCTTCCTCGTACGGGCACGGCGTGCCGTGCCCGTACCCCTAAAAAGTCAATATTTGCGAATCGTGAGCCAGGGGCCGGAACGGTGCGGGAGCGAGATTTTCCACGAGGTAGACAAATACTTTAAAATCGCCAAATTGTTTCCAGTCTTTAACAGGAACGGAGACCGTGAAGGTATGGGAACCGTTTCCCCTGTCAATGATTTGTTTTTCGCCCGGAATAAAATCACAACGATAGGGATTCGTGGTGTTAAAACCGATGTTTAATTCAGCTTCTTGAAGAGAAGTAAGAGAGTAATCAACAACAACTTCGATGACGGTATTTTCGCCGTCAATAAGGTCTGATGAAGGGGCAACGGAAAATATATTTATATATTTTCCAGTAGCTTGATCAGGTCCACTTATAGGCTCACTGTCGCTGGCTAATTCGCAGCCGGAAACCAGGATCATAAGAAGGATTATGATCCTGCTGAAAAGAAGGTTTTTATAAATGTAAGATCGTAATTTTTTCATATATATCATGCCATAAATTATATTTATTAATTAAATGTGATTATTTTGGGAGTATTTGAATTCTCTTCGTATATCTTGATTAGAAATGAATTACTGTTTAACGGTTGTTTGAAATATATTTCGCAATCATATGATCCCTCTCCTTTAGCGGAAAACACCGTCCAGTTGCTATTGCTTATAATAGTCCATCCAATAGGAGGAGGATCAAAAGAAAAATCCCACAGTGAGGAATTTGGTATTGCTATTCGTACCATTGTATTTCCACGGACTTCAGCGCTAAGACTGTAGCAATTGCTTGTAGAAATTGAGGGAGGATTGGTCCTTAAAAGGTTCTCGCCAAATGAACCTGTTCCCGGGTAAAAAATTTTAGGATCGGGAGGCCGGCAGCCGGATGATGAAAAAGTTAGCAAAACAAGCAGGATTAAGCTGCTTTTTTTTAATCCTCTAATCACGTTCTTGTACCTCAAGTATGAATAATTACAGTAAACATTTACAGAAAAAATATTAAAAAATGGGGGTATTCTTTATTAAAATAATGATTTATTTGCCAACCGGCAAGTAAATAATAAAAAATAATTACTCCCCCATTTTTTTACTTCATTTTTATTCAAAATTAAATGAACTTAATAGTGTAATTGTATTGGGATCGCTGAAATCATATTGATATAAGCGCCCGGGACCAATAACAATGGCAATATTCCGGCTGTTAATCTTATTAAGAATAACATCATATGTTTTGATATCCGGGAAATGAGTAATAAGGTTCAAATCCATGGGGTCTGAGGCATCAAAGATTTTAAGACCCGCGTCCCCGTCACAGATAAACAAAAGGTCATTGTCCATAGCAAGACCATAAGGGTTTTGCATTGAATAGCTCTTTATAAGCTCAGGGTTTTCCAAATTACTAATATTGATAATATCCAGTTGATTGCTCCCCCCTCTGCACCGGGTACCGCTGCGAAGGGTAACATACGCGTAGTTCCCACTGGCAACAACAGGGTCGCAGCTCCGGGCATGAGAAAATTCCGATACCTGAACCGGGTTGGACGGGTCACTGTTGTCGAAGATATACATCCCGGTTTGAGAACCAATAAAGAGTTTGTTTTGATAGGAAAAAATGGTTTCAATGTCCCACCCAATTTGCACGGTACTCCATAGCGATGGGGATGAGGGATCTGATATTGTAAATAATTGCATTGAACTTCTATCAATGCTGTATAAATAATCCCCAATAATGGTAAACCGGGCCATGGAACCGCCTGTTCCTGTAGAAGAATCGTTAAATGCAAAGTCGTTCGTATATTCTTCGTAAGAAGCGCTATAGCACCCCTCATTCGCGAAATTGCTTTCAGTTTCTTTCACTTCCCAGTCAATGACAATCCCCCTGGATTTATCAACAGGTTCAAACCGGGAATGATAATCATCATCAAAAATGTCATTTTTAAAATCGTCGTAATATCTGTATGGAAACGCGTCCTTTATCCGTTTGCTTACGGATATTTCATTGGGATTGCTTATATCTATAGCAACAAGGTCAATAAATGAATCAGCGTAGAGAATGGAGTCTCGTATTGCAATATCCATATTCCCGGGAATGTTAATGAACCCCGTATTGACCGGTTGTGACGGGTTTTCATTATTAATAATATGAATCCCTTTGTTTTTTTCGTTTATATATATAAAATGGTCTTTTATATATATCTTCCCGGTATCGGAAAGTTTCCCGGCTGTTTCAAGCCTTATTGAAGAACGAAGCTCTTCATAGGAAAGATAAACAGGTTTATAAACCTTATTGGTATCGGTTCTTTCGCAGCTGATAGCCAGAAAGAGAAAGAAACAGGAAAAAATAATAAATTTTTTAGTTTTGTACATTTTTTTAACTCCGGATAAATGTTTTAAAAAGATTCTATATATATAGATCTAAAAAAACGGTAAATCGGGACAAATTTTTTTAAAAAAATGAAGAAAGCCGGAGTTCCAGGCAATCTTCACCGGGGATACGGTTATTTTGATTTATAGTCGTAATATTAAAGGAAATATAAGTATTCTCAAAAGAGAATGCGTTAGCCATTTTTTGGGCGGAAGGTTTTGAAAAGAAAATAATATCGATCCAGTTAATAACATAGACAGCGGCAAAAACCCCCAGGGAAACCTGTGCAATGATTGCGGCATTGTCATAGGCATCATATTTTTCAGTAAATTCCTTCCCAGAGGCGCTTGAAGAAAGGCTGTGGTAACTGTCTTTTTTTAAGCGGTAATTAACAAAGCCGTAAATGGCAAATGAGCTTGAGGCAATGAAACCTCCGGAGAAGAGATAGCCTTTTGAGGACTTACCCGAATAGAACTGGCCCCATCCCGGAACAAAACCCCGCAGGTAATAACCGTACGAAGCGGACACCGGCTCCGGCATTGAGCCGGTACCTGCAAAAACCGGGTGAGCCGCTATCTTTGAGGCCAGTTTTTCAATAGCATCTTCAATGTGGTCTTCGGTTTGAGCGGACTCCGAATCGGCGTACGCGACCCGTGCTTTAGTGATATCAACAAATTTAATTATAATGGTAAACTTCCCGGTTTTGTTGATACTTCCAACAGCAACCATATCAACAGAGAGTATTTTACCAATTTTAACGGCACATTCCGTATCAACGCAGCCCGTTAACTCAAATCCCTGCTCATTAAGGATGATATCGATCCGGTCTCTTTCGAGAATTTCAACGGACCCGGTTTTGAAAAGACGAACCTCAAAGATATCACGAACCACTTTCGCGTATTCTTTAGAGGTGTTGTTAGCGCCAAAACCAAGGATGGCGACCCTTTTTTTATTTTGAGCGAAAGCCCCGGAACTGCAAAGAATAATTACAACAATGCAAATGAGGGAGGAAAGTATTGGTTTTACGGTACGCGTCATATTATTTTATCCTGTCGGCAATCTTTTTTGATAATTTAAAACAAGCGGAGCTTACTGTATTCTCAGAAGTAACTTTTTCAGCAGCAGCAAATTCAACTTTTGAACTTTCCACATCGATTATTTTTATGCTAATATACCGGTTTTTCCCCAGTTGGCGGATTGAACCGGTAAGCACTTTTGGAACGGGGCTCCTGTTTTTTTTGCTAACCAGGGTAACGGAACCCGGACCTAAAATCTTAGTCAAACTATTGGAAACCGCTGTAGTAACTCTTCTTCCGGCTTCGTTTGTAGAACCTTCAAAGGCTTCAATGCCGATTTTGAACCTGGTCTGAGCAGGAAAATACTTCTCCGGCTTCTTTTTTTTCTTATCAATGATAGTTACCGGGGAGGAATTATTAAAAGGTTTTACAAACAGATAAATTCCAATAATTGCGGACAGAGTGATAAAAATAGAAATAATGGCAAGAGTTATTTTAATTTGCAGAAAACTTGCTTTAATCCCCAGCTTTTTTGCCGTATAATAAATAAACAACATTCTGCCGAAGATAAAACTGTAATCGCCTGATATTTTTAATATATTGGTTAGTCCTTTTCTGCTTGAAGCAAGAGAAAAATCCCGGATATCCGCAGGAGTTTCATCAAGGAACTTATATTTACGCATAATTTTTTGAAAATTTTCAATAATGCTATTCATAATAAATCCTCAATATTTTGTATCCCCTTTTCACGGAGGACTTCGAGAATTTTTTTAACAATAGCCAGGTATCGATATCCGACCTGTCTTTTGGTCATACCAAGAATTGAGCCTACATGTGTGTAGCTGTAGTTGTTATAGGCAATATATTCGAGAATAGTTCTGTCTTCTTCGGAAATTTCAATGTTTTCAATCGCCTCCTCAATAATAATCCGGGTATCACGAAAGCCGTTAACAAAGGTGAGGCTCACATCTTCAAATATTGAATCAATATCAACAGTTGTATTACTTTTTTGGGAGTAATGCCGCAAAACAACATTCCTTAAGACACCGAAGAGCCATTTTCGATTGTCTCCAATTTTTTCGAATTTTTCGTAATAAATAATAAATATTTCCTGGCTAATATCATAGGCATCATCCCTGTTTCCTGTTTTGGAATAGACCGTATTAAACACCAGGGGATAATATTGACTATATAGTTGGGAAAATTCTTCTCGTTTGGTTTTGTTCCTGGTTTTTTGAGTCATTTGCAGCAATATCCTTCTATATAACTAATCGCAAAATAAGGGATAATGGAACACATTTTTTTTAAAAATATGAATCATTGGAAACGGCCCGCGTGTCACTATATAATGGATCAATGGAACGCAGGTATTTCTGGTGCTGATACCACACAGAGATGTGTTTGGTAGCGGTGACGCCAAAGACAAATTTGTCATTGTCATCAATAGCGGAGAAGAAGCCGAGGTCGAAATGTTCGAGTTGAAACGTTTCAGGGTATACATTGAAACGGATCTTATAGCTTTCCGTACCATTGATAATGAGGGAAAAGAGCAATCTATCGTCGCGGTCGAAAAACACACCAGCCGAAGCCCGGATTTTTTCCCTGTACGGAGTATCCAGACCATAAACAGGATCAAAGGGTTTGGTAACGGCAATCCCAAAGGAGATAGAAACACTGTCGGTTTCATTAACTTTGAAAGAAAGCCCGCCCATATAATGCATACCAATGTAGGCAAAGGGGCGGATGGAATGACCAAACAGGAAGGGTCTAAAAACATAGTTCGAGCCCGCGTTCACGATCTTTGATTGCGATAAGTTGAACATGGGCTGCCCGCTCCAGTTTCTCATTTGCAAAGTGTGATGGAAGAAATTAGCAACATCATCATTCATGAACATCAGGTTGCCCACAAGGTCGAATATGTAAAGATCGGCAATATGATCATGGCTGGTAACAAAACTGTTTGTGGATTCAATAGCTTCATTCCCGAGACGCGCGGCATAGGTCGTAATGAACGCGCAGGCATAGGGAAAAAGGGTGTTGTTGTATTCATACCATTCGGCCAGTTTTCTGAAGTCGTAGCCCCCGCCGATCATATGAAGAGTGACATTTGGCATAACCCGTTCGCTGGCGAATTCATCCCGGAAGAATTTTTTAAAACCACCATCCTGCGTAATGGAATTGAAGGGGTTTTTGATCCTGTTAAAAACAATCCGGTGATTTTTGTAGTAATTTTCCTGAGTAAAGGCAGCGGGAACCTGGCTGGTATCGAAAGCAGCGTTCATATAATAGGTGACAGGATAGAATTCGAATTTACCGGTATCTTCAGCTTTGTATACAATGAACCTGTCGTCGTCGTCATCAGCGGCCTGGAGTATAGAAGGGACGGTGCTGTGTAAAATTATACAAAGTAAAATCGCAAGAAGATTGAATGTTTTAAACCCGGGCCGCATTTCATTTTACCTTTTTTGTATAAACAAAGGCTACAGGTGTAAGATAATTATCATAGTGGGAAAGGTCAAATTAGAGGGAAAAAAAACGCATTTATTGCTCTAATTTAGTGTGATTATGTCACATTATTGAGTAAAATAGCTGAATTTTCACATTAATTTTTTTGCTTTACTCAAAACCGTATTATCCCACAAGATGCCGTATTAAAAGATGAAACTCGAAATGTGGGAAGAATAATGAAAAAGAAGAAAAAACGATATTTTACTGAGCTGGCGGAAAAGTACAGGGGAGCGGGCGTAACCCCGCAGTGTAAGCATTTTGAGAAATGCGGTGGATGTATGTTCCAGGATCTATCTTATGAAAACCAGCTCCTGTTAAAAAAAGAATATTTAAATACTCTTTTTGAGGGAGTAACGGAAATTGAAGAAGTCTATCCGTCCAGTCCTTTTCAATACAGGAACAGGATGGATATGGTAACTGCTTTTGGAAAATTTGGCCTGCGGGAAGCGGGAAGTTATAAATTTGTGGTAGATATAGAGTCATGCGCCATTATGCAGGAAAAAGCAGGCAGTCTTTTTACAAAGCTGGGGCCGTTGGTAAAGGAGATTGAAGGCTATAATTATCTGAATCATGAAGGGTATCTTCGGTATGTGATCTTTCGGCAGGCATTCTTTTCGAAAGAGTTAATGGTAAACTTTGTAATCGCGGATAGAGAGAACAGGCTGGGACCGGTAATAGCGGCCATTGAGGATGAGGTAGATTCAATATCATTGCTGTTTAATGACGGCCTGGCAGATACGAGTTTTGGAGAAGTGAGCGAGACCATAAAAAAAGGATACATTGAAGAATCCTTTGATGATACGAAATATAAAATCACTCCGAATTCTTTTTTCCAGTCAAATTCGGATATTGCCCGGATAATGTACAGAGAGATACGAAAAGAAACCGAAGGCCGCACTCTTGATCTATACTCCGGTGTGGGAAGTATATCGCTATTCGTGGCCGATAAAGCGGAAAGCGTAACCGGGGTAGAGTTTGTCGCGGAAGCAGTGGAAACAGCCAACGAAAATAAGAAAATAAACGGCGTCGCTAACGTTGATTTTGTCTGTGAAGATTCCAGGATATTTCTCCGGGACATGGAAGAATATATACCGGGATATTACGACACCCTCATACTGGACCCGCCCCGGAGCGGGATCAATCCCCGGATGTTAAAATATCTCAATATGATGGCACCTAAAAAGATCGTGTATATGTCCTGCAACCCGGCAGCGTTCAGGTCCGATCTTGACGGACTCGAAGGATACACGCTTGAACGCTTCGAAGCATATGACATGTTTCCCCAGACTCCCCATGTGGAAGCCCTGGCTGTATTGGTGAAGAGGTGATCGGTGGCCCTTTGGGCCGGGTGATCGGGTAATCGGTGAGGAGAAAGGGAGAGAACGGAGATTTGATGGAAGAGAGAAATAATATAAGTAAAGGGCTTGCGCGGAGAATAAAGCAGCATGTGAATGCGAAGGAGCACCAGTTTTTTGCCATAGTGCAGCCGGGGTTTGAGGAGACAGCGAAGCGGGAGCTGGGAACAATAGGAATAGAGAAATTTGTTGATATCATGCCTGGAGGAGTTGAATTTTCCGCAAGGCTTGAAGGGTGCTGGAAGGTTAATATTTGCTCCCGGACAATATCCCGCCTTCTTATGAGATTATTTGGTTTTAAAGCGGATCATTTTGACCGCTTGCAGAAAAAGGTCCGGGAGTTTCCCTGGGAGCTCTATTTAAACGAAGGAATGACCGTTTCATTCTCAATAAAAGCCCGTAACTCGAAGTTGTATCATACGGGCAGGATAGAAGAAGAATTCAGGAAAGCAATTAGCGCGAGGCTCAAGGAATACGGGATTTCTCTTTCTTTTAGTGATAAAAAACAAGAGGAAGGGACGCAGCAGGTGTTTATCCGTTTTGAAAAAGATATCTGTACCGTAAGCCTGGATACAAGCGGAGGCCTGCTCTATAAAAGAGGAAACAAGCAGTATGTAACAGAAGCAGTCATAAGAGAAACAACAGCAGCCTTGATCCTGCATGAAGCGAATATTATAAACTATGATATTCTGCTCGATCCAATGTGCGGAGCAGGGACATTTTCACTTGAGGCAGCCGGGATTTTTATGAATCAATATCCTAATTTAGAGAGAGACTTTATTTTTAAACAATGGCCCGGTTTTCGCCCGGCAGCATATAATCACCTGAAACAAACTCTCGCGGAAGAAGAATCCGGGGCCAATTCAGCGGAAAAAACCATCTTTTCCTCCGATATTGACGCCGACGCCGTAGCCGTGGCGGAAAAGAATTTCAGCGAATCCGGGCTCCTGCCGGGATCAATACTTGACATTAAACAAAGAGCTCTAAGCGATATTGCTGATATACCTTCCGGCAGGAAATGCCTCATTGTACTAAACCCCCCATACGGAAACCGGCTCAACACAGTAAATGTCAAAGCCCTGTATCGAGAGATCGGCACTATAATCCGTGAAAAATACCCTCAATGCGCCTATGCGATAATTTCCCCCGGAGTAGAATACGAAAAGATTATGTCTCTTCCTTATGATAAAAAGATATTATTCATGAACGGCGGCATCAAAGTAGGGGTTGTTTTTAAGAGCACCTGACCCTGCGAAGCAGGGAAAAATACGGAAGAAACTGCGGTTTACAATGGGCCAATTCCATCGGGGTGCGACCCCTGCGAGGGGATTTAGACCGGGGCTCTGTTCTGCTCCCGGGGTTAAAAACCCCGGGCTACATGACTACAC
>JAAENB010000649.1 GCA_024224995.1 bacterium
AAATAGTATTGCGATCTGCATCTGGCCTGGAAGTATCCCTCTTCTAAATGTGAGGACTGTTTGAGCGGAGCGAGTTCCGCAGCATTTAGAAGAGGGATGCTTCCAGGCCCGCTCACTTGCACAATTTAGTTTCTTGAGAGATGTATCTTTTTCCTGCGTGGACGCCTTGCTTTATTAGCGGAGGGGCAAAAGACCTTTCTCTTAGGGGACGGTAAAGTCTACTGTATCGATAGAAGAATTACCGCCATAATCAAAAAAATGCACTTCTACTGAATATGTGGTTCCGTTTGCAAGAGCCGTAGTTGCAGTACTATCACTGTTATACTGGATCGAATTAGTATAAGGAGCTGTTGATGCTGCGTCAATGCCCGATTTACTCCACAAGACAGTGGTGCCGCTTTTTACCTTAATAGTATACCCATCCGCGAAAACCGGAGTATCCGCTGATAGTGATGAATAAACAGTCGTTGACATTATGGGAGCTATCCAGGTAAAGGTTGGAGTTGTACTGTCGGCAGCAATAGTTCCATCGGGGTAAGTAATGGTTGTGGAATCAATAGTGGTAATCCTGGGACAAGCCTCAGCTATCCCTGCGACATACACGTTCACTGTTGTTGAACTCCCGTTTTCATACTGTAGGTATATGGTATGAACATCCCGTTCCGCAGGAGCTGTGGTACTCAGATCAACTTCCGCTTCCCAGTACCCATTCTGTTTTGCGAAGTAGTTAGTCCCGGTAGCATAACTTGCAGTTGTAATATCATCTTCATTCGTTGTAAACAAAAGTTTCCAATTCGTTGTACTATCATCGTAATATACCGAGCCGGCTAATGTCCACGCCATAGCATAACGCTGCGTATTAACCTTATGATACGGCCCTGTATCAACACTACACCCCGCCACAACAACCAACACCAAAATAAACAAACCTATATACCTAATTACATTCTTCATCACATTATCTCCTTTCCCAACCGATCACCGGTAACCCCGCCCGCAGGGCGACCGATTACCTTACTCCTCAACGTACTTAATAACCTTCCCTTTCACCTTAACAAACTTCACGGTCCCAACAATAAAAACCTGCCTGTCATACCACCATCGAACATCAATCAGGTCATCCCCTTCCAGTTTATTCACGGCATTCGTAATAGCCCGGTCCATCTCGGCCCGGGGAGTAACCTGCCACACCCAGAAAAAAAGAAAGCTGCTGGCCTCACCTTCGGCCACACCCAGAACCTTATAGGGCCGCAGTTTAAACTGCGAAGAATTGGGCTCAATCCCTCCGGGATAAGACCGGTAACTCAGGCAGCCAAAAGCAAGAACCGATAGAATCAATGGGATTAAAATCTTAGTTATTCTGTATTTCATAATTTACCGTCTCAAATTCGATAGTTTGAAGTTCGAAGTTTAAAGTTTGAAGTTTTTTACCCGGTGAGTTGTTCTTGAACTTCAAACTTTAAACTTTAAACTTTCTTTATTCCCCAAACTTAACCACTTCTCCGGTAACAACAACTTTCGTATATGACAGGAGAAGAAAATAGCTCACCTCCTGGTACACCCGGACATTGATAAGAGCATCCCCGCCCTTGCTGTCGACCGCTTCTTTGATGGCAGCGTCGATATCGGGCCGGGAAACACTTATGATCATTAAAATATCTAAGGATCCGTCGGAGCCTTCGGCTTTTCCCAGGTTCTTCACGATAGTTTTGTTGTGAAGCGGAGTCGTGGAAGTTGAGATCCCCACGGGGGTGGAGATACATCCGCTGAACATTATCAGCATGCTTATAATAATAACCAATATAATGCTTTTTTCCTGTTTTAACTGTATACTCATTGTAGCTCTCCTGCTGCTTAAAATATATTCATTTTTACGGATTAAATCTTTAAAATTTCACCTCAATCCCGAAGTTCGGAATAAAGGACAGACCCTGGTCCTGAGTTTTAACAGTGGGATTAACTCCCGGCTGGTATGGTTTTCCATAATGCCAGTCAAGTTCTTCGGCTCTGCTGTTATAGATATTAACGATTTCAACATACCAGGTAATATATCCCCATTCGTAATTGGTTTTATGACTGTACCGCAAATCGAGCCGGTGCTGGGGACGAAGCCGGGCAGAGTTAACATCGGAGCTGTATGTAGGAGTATATCGCCCCGAACCGGAAGGCGTCTCACTAGCCCCTGTAATGGGAGTATAGGGAAAGGAGCTGTAGTATTCAAAACGGGCGCCAATGGTATGAGAACCAAAGAAACGGAACCCGGCCACGGCTTTAACAGCGTGGGTCTGTTCAAAGTCAAAGGGGATATAGTTACTTCCGTTAGGATCTACGGGAGCACCATTTGAATCAACCCGGGTGCTGGGGATGCCGCTTTTAAAATCGGACTGTAAATAGGTGTAGCTGAGCCAGCCGTATAAACCGTCGCTGTCGTCTTCACTGTCTAAACGGAGTATAACTTCCACGCCAAAGGTTTTATACTCACCTGTAGTACTGCCGGGAATATAAACCCCGTTAATATAGTGGGGATCAAGGACCGCCATATTAAAAAGCTGGTTCCTGAAGACTTCAATCTTTAATGTCCAGAGATCATAGACCTGTTCGATACCGGCAACAGCATGAATGGCTTTTTCCGGAACAAGTTCCTCACCTTCAACAATCCCAATGCTGGCGTATTTCGGATTATTAACAAACTGGGCCGGGTTAACCTGGAAAAAATAATTATAATAGCCGCCGGCAACGGAAAAAGTTGTTTTACTGGGAAGCTCAATACTGGCCATCCCCCGGGGAGAGACCGTTACCCGTTTGGTTAAGTGCAGATACTCGGTCCGCACGCCCGGAACCAGGGTAATCCACCAGAAGGTAAAACGGTTTTCAAGATAGGCGCTCAGGGTCTGGTTTGAAAAAGTATCATAGTCGGTCGTGGCAACAGCGGCGTCAGGGTCGGAAACATCAATATTGCCGGTAAAACTATTCGTCGTAAAATCAAACCACTTGCTGTCGTAAATAAAATAATAGTAGCTCGCGGAAACAGCAGTCTCAAGCTCCGCGGTATCCTTGATCCATTCCCAGCGCAGCTTGTCCTTGAACGTAAATATATACGGTTTTGAATTGATATAACGGTTTTTTGCCCAGTCAGCCGCGCCCTCACTGGTAAAGCTCAGACGATTGTTGGAACTGTTCAGAGAAGTAAAGAACATCAGTTTATTGCTGAACTTGGGAGAAGGCTCGTAGGTATAATATAAAGCCTGGCTGTTAAAAAATTCATCCATGGTGAATTCCAGGTTCGCAACCAGGGGATCACTCCCTTCATCCAGGAACCCTTCTTCAAGGAGAAATTCCCAGGCGTCCTTGCTGCCGAACAGCATGAGCGTAAGAGAATGCCTGCTGTTGATATAATATTTACTCTTGAACTGGTAGTCCCAGTAATCGGGAATATATTTAAGGTCTTCCCCCATTATGAGTTTATAGAAAAGGGGAACAAATACGGAAAGATAGCCGATCCGGCCGGCCACAATAGCATACCCTTTATTCTCTTCCTTACCGTCGAGCCCCGTACCTTTAATAGGAGCTTTAACAATAGCGTTTGCCGAAATAAGACCAATATCGGCATGGCCGCTCAGTTCTTTAACATCATCAACAGTATTGATGCGGATCACCCCGCCAAGTGCGTTACCAAACTTAGCCGGGAACGAAGAGGAATAGACATCGATCTCTTCCATAAGGTCGTTAGAAATAACAGAGTGAAGCCCGCCAAAGTGCATGGGATTTTGAATAGGCACATCATCAATAAAATATTGATTTTCCCACATGGGAACTCCCCGGATAATGAGGGGGCCGAAAATACCGCCGGAACGGGTAATACCGGGCAGCGTAGCAAGAGCTCCCAGGGAGTCCCCGAAGGTAGCGGGAACTTCTTTAAGCTGTTTAACCGAAAGGGTTTGCCGTGAGACTTTTTGCTTTTTCTTTTCACCCCGGATAGTAATAAGCCCGCCCGTAATCCTGGCGGGATAAAGAGTAAAATCCTTGGTCATGGGACCGGCAATAGTAAGTTTTGTTTTATGGGTTTTAAGCCCCATGGACGAAACATACACAGTATAGGTACCCGGCTTTGGCACAGCCAGGGAATAACTGCCGTCCGGTTCGGTCCTTACTTTAAGGCGCAGTTCCAGAACAACAACCGAACCAAAGGTAACGGGTTTTTTGGTAATACTGTCATAGACCTTCCCTGAAACAGTAATATTCTCCTGAGAATACCCGGTTCCGGCCATAGCGAAAAAACAAAAAATAAAAATAATTCCGATAATATATTGTTTGATATTTTTCCTGATCATCAACTCCTCTCTTTTAACTCGAACCAACCCTTGTACCTGTTTTTTAAGTCCTTAACTTAAAATTCAATGGGAAATCCATTCTCACGGGAATCTTTTTCCCCTGGATTACAGGCGGAGTAAACTTTGCTCCCAATAATATTTTCACCGCCTCAGCAGAGAACGCGGCCCAGAGCCTGTTCCGCATCTCGGGCGGATAGCTTTTGGAAAGCCTCACTCCCCTGACCTTTACACTGGCCACTTTACCGTTTGGAAGAATAACAAGCTCAACATTAAGAAGCGCCTCAACTTCCTCTTCCCTGCCGATAGAAGGATATAGTTCCTTGAGTTTCTCAGCCGGCCTTGGCGGAGCAATACTGGGATAAAAATCCATATCAACAGCGCTTTCCTCAAGGCTGGTTCCTTTAGACCGGTCTATAGTCTGGTCTTCAACAGGATCACCTTCTTCTGTTGAAATCTGTTTTTTCACCACTCTACGGGGAGCGGCAATTTTGTCAATACTCAAAATTTGAATTGTTTCACTAACTTCAGGATCAGTAACAATCTCCACAGCTGAAGCGTAAAACAGGATAAAGAGCATATGAGCCAGCGCCACAAAGAATGATATTGTATAGGGATGTTTAATACCCCAGGTTAAAAATTCACGAAATCTCTTCATTTGAGTTTCGACTCCTCTTTGAGTTTCGAATCCTCTTTCCTTGGTACCGACATAAAAACGACATTTAAGAATTCCTGTTCCTGGAGCAGGTCCAGCACTCTTCTCACAACAGCATAATCAAGGTCCTTGTCTGCGGTAATGGCAACGGGCCTGTCGAGCTCGCTCTTCCGCATTGACAATTGATCTTCCAGCTCATCCGGAGAGGTAATAAAACCGTCGAAATAGAGATTGCCCTGCTTTGAAATGGAGATATACAGGCTGTCCTGTTCAGCGCCGCTGGTCTTTGCTTTTGGCAGGTGAACCTCCACGCCTTTTGGCGGTTCTGTGGTGGTGGTTGCCATAAAGAAGACCAGGAGCAGAAGAGCCATGTCGGCCATGGCAGCTCCAATTGAGGCGATTTTTAATTTTTTTAAAAATGATCCGTTTTTTTTCATTTTATATTCACTCTTTATTCATTCTACCATAAGGACTATTCATAATTCTTCAGCGAAACATTCCTCACCCCGCTCTCTTTAACCACACTCATGGAGTCGACCAGGCGTTCATATTTAAGCCGGGAATACATATGAATAACAACCGTAACTTCTTTGTTCACATCTTTTTCTTTTTTTAGCTTCTCAATTACCTCTTTCCTGGTAAAGAAAGCATCTTCAATTGTAAAATCGGCTTCTTCCGGATAGAGGTTAACCAGGTCACTGGCTTCCACCTTACGGGCACCGGCCGATTTCGACGGCAGTGAAAAGAAAATACCCTGCCGTAAAATAAAAGAACTGGTAACGATAAAGAAAATGAGCAGCAAAAAAGCCAGGTCCCCAACGGAAGACGAATCGAACTCATGATCGTTCCGCTCCCGTGCTTCGGCTTTTCTTTTTCGATAAAAAAGATATTTCTGTTTGATATTTTTCATATTGATAGTATCTCTAACTTAGTTATCCCGGCCCACGCGCTCCTCATCAAGCATAGACGGCAGCAGCGCAGTACGTTCCGAGATAATTTCATCGGCGTACGTAGTAACATTCTGGATAATATGATTAAAAAAGTGAAATACCGAAAGCAAGGGGGCCGCTACCATAAGACCGCCGGCAGTGGTAACCAGCGCCTGCTGTATACCAACAGCTACAACCTTGGCATTAACCGTAGTAGCATTGGCAATATCGGCAAAGGCAGTGATCATACCAATAACAGTGCCGAGGAAACCAATAATAGGAGAAACATTGCCAAGACCGTTAAGAAGAGCCATGCCCCGCTCCATTTTATTCAGATATAAACGGAACGCGTCTCTCAGCTCATCGTCAAGCTGTTCTTTAAAACGGGCTGTTGAATTTTCAGCAACCCCGGAAAGATACACATCAAGTCTGGATTTACTCCAGGAATTGTTCTTTATGAAATAATATAATCGCTCAAAAATTATCGTAAGACCAATAAGCCCCAGGAGAAGAATAAAATACATCAATGCTCCGCCCTGCCTTACCGTACTAAAAAGATTATCACCATTGACAACGGTCTTTGTTTCACCTTTCGGCTCATCTTTCGGCTCATCACTTACTGTGGATTCTTCCACTGCTCCTACAGAAGTTTCGGCTTTTGGCTCATTTTCGCCGCTCACCTCTTTTTCGCCAGTCGTCACCTCTTTGGCGTCCACTGCGGGCATGCCCGTCTCCGAAGAGCTCACCGCAGCCCCTTCGGTATTTTGAGCAAAAGCGGTAATTCCAACAACCGGCAAAGCCAGTACCAGCACCGCAATAATCAATACTCTTGTTCTACTCATAATGCATAACCTCTGCAAAATCAGGATTTGTTCTATTTGAAATATTACTTACTATAGATCAGGGCTTCTGTCAATATTTTTTTGCATATACCATGACCCCTGAAATTTCTCATTATTTATTACAACACCTCTCTATTAAAAAAGTGTTACTTTTTTTATAAAAAAAATAAAAATTTTATTTATTTATTTATTTTTAGTAAATAATTAATAAAAACGCCATCAGGAAATGAGTATCAGCTCTTCAGGAGGGTGAAACAAGAATATTTTCACCCCCCGCCTCGCGGCGCGGAGCGCCGCGTTACCCGGAAAAAAAAGACCGGAGTTGAATAATTAAGTTATTGAAAATATATATAGCAAATAATAAACGTACCAACCCGGCCGTATAAATCAATTAAAACAGGAGATGAACAATGCAAAATTCTACCCAAAACCGGTATAAATTATCAAAATTGATGATTCTCCTGTTAATATTCCTGAATATATGTATTTTCTCTTCTATAAGTTATGCTAAAAAAAGCGCGTTTCGCTCTATTGCAGAGGAACTCTCAACAGCAGCAAACAAACTGAAAAACAAAACCGTAGCAATTCTTCCTTTTGAAACCACAGATCGGTCAAAAAAAGATACGGGAAAATATATTGCCGATAAAATCACTCATGAGCTGGTTTCGCTCGGCAAGCTGTCTGTAGTAGAACGGGCGAAAATCGACCGTATTTTAAAGGAACAGGAACTGTCGGTATCGGGAATAGTAGACGCGGGAACGGTCTCAAAGATCGGGGAGCTCCTGGCAGTTGACGCCCTGATAATGGGAAGCGCGCGCCAAAAAGACAATTCCATGGAAATCCTGGCCCGGCTGGTAGATTCGGGGACCGGAAAGGTACTAAAAACCGCTTCAGCAGTATATAAAGAGCCCAAAACCGGGGAAACAGGCTTTACCGGAACCTGGAACGTAATAAAAACCGGCCCGTATTTTTTAAAGAAAAAAATGAGATATCAAAAACTGGTTCTGAATGAAGATAACTCGTACGAACTGGTTCTTATAAATAATACGGGCAGAGTGGTGCTCTTTAAAGGATATTATATGATAAACGGAAATAATATCGATTATAAACCCCACCAGCTCTACTTTGACGGCCGCCTGGTGTCGAGACCGCGAGGCGGGTGGCAAAAAGGAACCATTTATCTTATTGACGGGAAATTACATTTTACCGTAACTGATATGAGAAGAAAGAACAAAAGACGGCTCAATGCCCGGGATTCCCGGTTCGCCATTACAGGCAAGAGAAAATAGAGAGATATAATTAATGACACAAACAGATGTTTTTACCACGATATTTAACAGCAGGAAATTATCATTTCTTTTTGCGGTACTATTCCTGGGCATAAGCCAGATCCACCTGTATGCCCAGGCCCCCACAGCAGCAGGAGTGCCTGCGCCCAAAAAAACCGTTACTACAGCCAAAACAGAGAATCAGCCAACAGCAATAGCGGAAAAAAAACCCGCCCCAGCTGCCGTACAAACAGTACCGGAAAAAAGCGATACAAACGGGGAGGCACCAGCCGCGCCGGCAGCGCCAACTGCTCCCAAAAAAAGAACCCCTTCCGCGGAAATAAACGTACCCATACCAATGACCCAGGCCCACTCCCGAAATAGAAAAAGAAGCCGCAGCAACGGGACAAAAAAGCAGGGGAAACAATCCGTAAACAGGATCGCAGTTATTGAGAGCACTTACGACCCGGTGGAAAAGGTATTAAAAAGCTATAGAATCCCCTATGATCTACTTGCCTACAGGGATCTTGAAAAAGAAGAGCTCCTGGGCAAATACTCAGCTATTTTTGTCCCCTGCGGCATACAAACGCCCCTTGAAACGAATATCAACATACTTTCACGAGGAACCCGGATACATTCGGTTTCACTGAAACCGGAGTCTCGTGAAGTGGACAAAGAGCGGGTGGCGGAAAATATAGAGGACTTTATAGAAGATGGAGGTTCTGCCTATTTCTCCGGGTACAGCTTTGATATACTGCAGAAGGCTTTTAATCCCTTTATTTTTGCCGATGATTTCCCCTACCTGGGGCTCTCGGGCCGGGTAGAAGCGGAGACCAAAAATGATTTAAAACGGTTTTGTCTCAGGAAGAAACTGGCCCTTTATATGACCCATACCGGGTGGATTGCTCCAAAGGAAGTAAAAGACGCAGAGGTTATAGCAAAGGCCGTTTATAGCACTCCACGCGGGGAACAGACCGGCCCAATAACCGTTTTAATGAACCGCGGAGACGGAGAAATCCTTTATACCAGCTATCATAGTACCGTGTATAGTGATTTCAGGCGCTTTAATATATACCGGGTAGCGGGTTCCTCTCTTCTGAAAAAATTAAAGGATACGGCACGTCAGTGGGAGCAGGAGGTATTGGGTAAGATTGTGGACGCGGTGCACAAAAATGAAAACTCGCGGACCTATTCCCTGCCCCTTTCAGCGGGAGAAAACACCATATACTTTTTATCGGAAAAAGATCCTTACCAGGTGGATATTTACGACAGCAAGATGTCGCTGCTTCTTTCGGTAGATTCTTTTGAAAAAAACCAGGAATTTGAGATAGAATCGGAAAAGAACGATATTTGTTTTATAAAAATATTTCCATCTTCACCGGGCCGTTTTTCCACGCACGCCATCATATCCGCAGGCGGATCAAAGATATTTCCTTATTTCGATAAAATAGTTATCGCCCTTTCCATTATTTTTGGGCTCATACTAATAATAGTACTCTATCGAATATTTGGACCCAGGAAGTACGGATATTAAAGCGAGGCTTGCGAACCTCGCTTTAATATATATCAGGACTTCTTTTTAGCTGCTGCTTTCTTTTTTTTTACGGCTTTAACATTCGATCCTTCCAGAGCATCGGGATCATCCTGGAATTTTTCAACCATAGCAACAAAACTGTTATAAAAATCGACAAATTCGTCTTTTTCACGCAGGGGCCGCAGGGTAGGCACTCTGCCGTCCATAACATCCTGGATATGCTGTGACATCACATATATGGGACCCGATACTCGATATGTCATTTTTAACAGGAACCAGTAGAGAACAATCCCCTGAATCAACACAATTAGAAAAATAAGTCCAATAAGCATTAAATTCTGGGCAGCGAAATCTTTAAGCAGGGCAATATATTTCTTAAACTCCTTAATTTTTTCCAAAAAAACGATGAATTTTTTAATATCTTCTATATTTTTATTATGATCCTTTGACATTTTTTTCGAATTAAGAAGGTATTTGCTGCCGGACATTTTTTTCGAATAATAAATAAAGGCGCTTACAATATTATCTTCTACCGTAACAACTTCTTTCAGTTCCTTAACAGTCCCGGTAATTTCCCCGGTTAAGCGGTTAAGCTCATCAATGGTTTTATTTATTTTAGCGTTATTGGTTGCCGCATTAATGCCCACTACAGTTATTAGAATAAAAAACGTAATAATGGAAATGCTGATAGTCGCGAATATGGTCCGTAACTGAAAATCTTTATTTATTAACTTCTTTTTTCTCAAATTCTGCATATTCTCTGCCATTTGGATGCTCCTCAAAGTAATGTAAATTGTATAGTGGCAGAATATTAAAATTTCACCATTATTCAAGCTTTTTTTAAAACTTCTTATAAAGTAAAAAAAAGGATTGCATAAAATATATTTAGATGGATTTCTTGTTTAATTATGCGATTCTTCAATAAATATATAGCAGTCTGTTCACTATTCCTGATCTTGTTCCCGGTTTTCAAAGCCATACCAGCAGCGGGAAATCCGCAGCACGGGCCAATAGCCAGGCTTTATTACGCCCCCTGGGGAGTAGGAAGATACTCAGCTCCGTACGGCACAGCGGCAACCGCTCATACCGCCACCATAGAAGGAAATTCATTACTGGAAACAGCAACGGAATTTAAGGTATCCCTGGGCTATTTTTATGACTTTTTACAGGCCGAAGCAGGGTATACCACAGCATCAGTAGCCAACCAGACCATTGCAGGGGACAATAACGCGAATAATACCATAAGCGAAAAAGGCTCGCTCAACTATTTTGATATAAAGGCCGGATGGCGCTTTAATGATCCCGGGGACAGCTCTTATAACTGGCTGTACGCGGGCTGTAAATTTCTCAAATTCAGCACCGACACCAATAACACAGAAGCTGACGCAACTGGCTTTTTTGCCGGTTTATACGGTTTTCATAGCTGGGGTATGGATTGGGACCTGGAATTTGTACTAACCTATGATCTTTTTGCCGGGATCTATACCAAAGGCAGCAGTGAAATATCATCAACAGTAACAATCACCGATGACCTGAAGACATCTTTTAATCCCGGTTTATCATTTGGTATTGGACTGCAATACGAGCCTTATAATATTTCAGGTATTCTTAAAACAGCAGCTGAATGGAACTATCTCAGGCACATCAGCGAAAGCAACTATATTGGAGCAGGTTTATTAACCATTACCGTGGGATTTGAAATAGTTTTCATGCTCCCCAATTATAAATACAACCTGGATGATTAAATAGTATGATAAAAAAATTAACGATTCTCCTGGTATTACTCACGGGCTGTAGTTCTTATTCCCTGGGTCCGTATAAAGGAGAAGGACTCTTCACTCCGCCCGGGGATTTTCCCAAAAAATCGGAAGAATCGGTTCTTAATTACGAAGAAAAGGCCGGAAAAAGTACTATTATTTCAATAGATACTCATTACCGAATCCATATACAAACCGAAAAGCCATATATAATCACGCCCCCTGCGCCGGAGGATCTCCCGCGAATCTATAAAGTAAGCGGTTTAAAAGGAACCGCTGTTTTTCTCGCGGATGTAGACACGGAAGGAAGCATACGCTCCTATTCCCTTGCAAAATCAGCAGGAATGGGCCTTGATGAAATAGCCGAAACAATTCTAAAAAAAATAAAACTTTCTCCGGGAAAACACGCGTATAAAGAATCCGCGTCAAAAATATTCATACGAATAGAATTTCGCTGGAAAGAAAAAATATGAGATTGAAATTTACGCCCATACTATTTATACTCATGCTGCTCATAACGGGAGAGCTCTATGCCCTTTCGGTATCGGGTCAGGTTACCGGTAAAAACACGGGAGAACCGGCACCGGGAGTATCCGTGGGCATTGACGAACTCAGGGCAGTTACCACAACCGATGCCGGGGGTGAGTTCCTTATAAATGATATAGAACCCGGGCACTATCACCTGAGAATAGCCCATCCCACAGCGGGAGAAAAAGTAATCCCTGTTCGCGTAAAAAAAGATTTCAGTATAAAAATAGAACTGGATACGGCCAACACAGAAGGGTATAAGAATTATAATACCCGGCCGGAAGAACGTTTTGGCAGCCACACGCTCAGGTCAGAGACCCTTGAAGAAATGCCCATGAAAGGGGGAATAGACAGTCTATACATGCTCCAGACCCTGCCCGGAGTGGCCACCTCTTTTACGCTTGCGTCGGTACCGCTGATCCGGGGAGAAAATCCCGCTTATACCAGGTATTATATTGATGATATTCCCATAGACTATCCCTATCATTACCTGGCAGGATTTGCTCCTATCTTCTCATCTATCAATAAAGAAAATATAGAGTCCGTAGAGGTAATGACAGGCCCGTCCCCGCTCTATTACGACGACACCCTGGGTTCGGTTATCAACATTAAAACAAAAGATGTAGTGGAAAAAGGCGTTCACGGAAAAGTACTTATCAACCCGGTACTTCCCTTTTACCCCACAATTCACGCCACCATAGCGCCCATCAAAGACCTCAGTATAACTTTTACCGGCAGACGGACCATACTCGACTGGCTCGTTGATGCCTCGGGTGTGAGTGTCGCGGGAAACGAGATCTATTACCAGGACCATTATTTTAAAGCGGTTTACAATCTCTTTTCAAACCACCGGTTCACGGTATTATCTCTCAGTTCCCATGATAAATGGAACACCAACAAGCTGTATGTAGTCAATGCCGAAAACGGCTATCATACGGAAGCCCTGAAATGGGAATTCCTGGTAAACAAAGAGCTCTATTTAAAAACCATACTTTCCAGTTATACGGTAGAGCATACGTTTCAAGACCCCGATTCCGATACAACTCCAATTGATATTACTTATAATCCACAGCAATTCCGGCTTTACCAGGAACTGGACGCTTTATTTGGAAGGTATTATTTTAAAGGAGGTTATGAGTTTATTATCTATAATGGAGAGGTAAAGGCAAACACCAATCTCGGAGTTATTTATAATGATGAGCTCATGAACCAGGCAGGTACCACCACAGAAGTTACCTCAGATATATCGGGAGTATCGCTTTCAGTCTTTTCCGAGGGAGGAGCCCGCTTTAATCCGGACTGGTTTCTCTTTCCAATCTGGGTCAACCTGGGGCTCAAGTATAAACATTACGGACCGCTTAACAACAATTCCGTAGGTTACCGGTTCATGGGCGGGGTTGATATAACCCCAAAAACAACGGCCTATGTTGGCACGGGATCAACATTTGCCCATGCCGATATGTATTATTACACCGGGATAGTAAACCCCGATTACGAAGATTCCCGGTCCTACAACACGGTTCTGGGGGTAAAATCGAACTTTTTCCGGGACATTATTGGCCAGGTAGAACTCTATTATATTCATTACAGCACTCTTTTAACCAAAAACGGAGTCCTTATCCACGCGGGCAGACTCAAGACCAATTCACAAATAAATGCCTATGGCACAGAAGAAAGCGGGAATTCCTTTGGCGCTGAATTTTTTCTTAAAGGGCGGTATAAATTTCTTTACGGCTGGATGAGTTACAGCCTGTCATTTGCCCGCAGAAGCGCGGATTCACAAAACCTGGATGACTACGCGTCCGACTTTGGTCAAACGCATGTTTTTAAAATCGCAATTGCCGCGAGATTGGAAAAGTTTACCACCTCCATTGTATGGCATACCTATAGTTCGCTCCCCTACACTCCCATTAGCGGTGCTACGGCGAACGGAAGCGAATATGACGCCACTTACGGAGAATATAACTCAGAGCGATATTCGACCCATCACCGGATCGATCTAAAAATAACCAAACCTCTTTCGGGAAAAAATAACAAATTATATGTGGAAGCCCAGAGTTTTTTCGGAGAAAACAAGTCCTACCCGCTCTTTGACCGGACAAAAGAATACGGCGTCAACAATCCCGACCCGGCTGTAGATTTTCCTCCCGTATACCTCCTCGTAGGAGTGGAATTATGCTTCTAAGAAACAAAACAATAAGAAAAAAAATCAGTTCGATAATCGTTTTATCGACAGTCCTGTTATTGTTTTCCGGGATTATTCCGGCCCGGAGTGCGGTTTTCCGGACTCCTCATCATGAAAAACAGGTTTACCAGGGCGATCTTGTTATACTAAAAAAAATAATAAAAAAAGATCCCAACAACACGGAACAACTCAAGCGGCTTATTCATTTGGCCTTTGCTCTTGAAAAATTTGAAGAAACCGTAGAATACGCTGCGCGGTATCTCAAAAAACAGCAAAACAGCAGCATTGCCGCGATTAAAATATCAGCTCTTGCGGGGCAGGGAAAATTTACCGAAGCAGCTTCAGGGATTGATTCGTATATACAAACATACGATCCCGGCAGTGATGAATTAAAGCGTCTTACGTATAAGAAAGAGCTGTTTCTTAAATCAAAGGGTACCCAGGCAGCTCCCGCGCAGGCAACAGGCGCAGACTGGGGGAAGGGAAAGATCATTCTTTCTATCCTGGAACGGGAAAAGCTTTTCCTCTGTTATACCATAAAGACCGAAAAAACCGCTTTATACGCTTTTACCGGCACCGGCCTCTCCCCGGTAAAAAAAATCCCCGCTTATTTAAAAGAAATAGATTTAAACGAATGTCTTTTCATTTCGGTTTCTCCCGACAGCAGGCATGTACTTGCCAGTGTCAGGACCGGGAAGAAGAGCGCAGAGATCCTCTACCGGGAATATAAAACCAAATTCAAGGTCTGGGGAGATTGGGAAACCATAGATGAATTGAATCCCGGCAAGTGGAATTCTTTTGGAAATTTTGTAGTATCGCCCAAAACCATTCTCTTCTCATCCAATGCCGATGACGACACCGGTTTTGATATTTATATAACTACGCGAAACATAGAGGGCGACTGGGATGAACCGCGCAAGCTTGAATCCGTAAACACCCCTTTTGACGAACCGGCACTCTACTGCCATCTCGACGGAAAGACCCTTTATTTCTCATCAAACGGCAGACCGGGCATGGGGGGATACGACATTTTCGGTGCCAGGCTGGTAAAAAAAGGCCAGGGCTATTCGGTAGAATCAATAGCAAACATACAAGAAGTCAATACCTTCCGGAACGAAGACCTGCCCCTGCTCTTTACCATAGGGGCAAACAATGGTTTTGCCAACTTTGCAGCGGCAGACGACTATTCCGTATACACAGGAAAAACCTTTTCCCGGCAGCCGGAACAGGTACTGCTGTTCGACGGTTTTATTTACGGCAGCAATAAAGAAGAAGCCGTTACCAATGCCTCGGTAAAAATAGTCAGGGCTCAGGACGCGGCACTCCACGGCAGCCCTGTTCTTTCCCGGAATGCCTACAGTGACGGTTTTTTTGGACTCTCTTTAAAAAAAGGAACGCAATATATTGTTACCATCAAATCCGAGGACTATCCAACATTCAAACAGACTTTTACAACCCCGGAAAACAAAGACTATAAAAGACAGAATTTTTACCTTGAAAAAGGAAAATCGATAGAAGAAATACCGGAAAAAGTACCGGATGATATCCCTGTTGACGGCACGGTTGCTGTTGCTCCTGTGGAAAAAAAACCTATCGCCCCAATTACCCCGGTACAGCCGGTAAAACCAGCTGAAGAAACAGGGGAAGTGAAGCCGCTTGTGGTGCAGGGAACAGCCCTTTTCGAACTTAAGCGCGTAAACTGTTCCCGTGCCCTGAGCAGGAAAGCAGGCAGCCTGCTGCGGAAAAACCTGTCACAGGTAAAAGCCGTCACCCTTATTTCCAAACAGGAAGCAGGGGTAATACTGGACAAACAGGGAAAAAAGCCATACTGTTATTCAAAAAAATGCGCGTTTAAATACGGAGAACTGCTTTCGGCAAAAAGAGTCGTTACCGGGTCCATTACCGGTATAAAGAAAAAACGCCTTGCAGCCCTGGGAAAAACAGGAAAAAACCAATATATCCTTGAGCGAAAACAGGCCGTTTACTATATCGTAACAATAGAAATATTCGACATAAAAACCGGGAAACGGGTAAAAAAAATCCGGGAACGGACCACTGCCGCGCGTTTAAAAAATACCGTAAAAAAAATAAGCAAAAAAAGCGCGCCCTATCTTAAGTAACCGGGTCTTCGGCTCCGCTCAGACACCGGCGGTGTTTGGAAAAAATAGATCAGAAACTAAATTGCATTGCGGGCTGCATCTGGTCCGGAAGCATCCAGACCCGCGCACATGCAAAATTAAGTCTCTTGAGAGTGCGGACCCCGTGGTCGCGTCTTAATAAAATGTATATCAACCCGGAATGTAAACTATGCCGGAGTGATGCCTCCGCAGAACGTTCGGAACTCGCTCCGCTCAAACAGCCTCACAACCCGCAGAGGCATCACTCCGGCATGGTTTACATTCCGAATTACGTTTTTCGGTATATTGAGACACGACCGACCCGGTTTAGCGGGGAAAAAATACGTCAGAAACTAAATAACATTGCGAGCTGCATCCGGCCTGGAAGTACTATGGGCTCTTTGGGTTGTGAGGACTGTTTGAGCGGAGCGAGTTCCGGAGCAATCCAAAGAGCCCATAGTACTTCCTGGCCCGCGCGCAAGCAAAATTAAGTTTCTTGAGAGAACAATGACCTTAGGCATATCAAAATTTACTTCATTCAAAGAATCGGTACCTGCCGCGCTCGACGGGGTAAAGGCCCGTGATATCCTCGCGGCACAAACCGCGATCCTGGTAAAGCCGAACCTGGTAAATACCGCGCCCCATCCCATAACCACTTCAGTGGAATGCTGCCGTGCTATTGTGGAATATATACGGGAATGCACTTCAGCTAAAATCATCATTGCCGAAGGATGCGGTGACGCGTCCTATGAAACCGGTGAAATATTCCGTATTATGGGATATGAGGATCTGGCGAAATCTTATGATATCGAACTTATAGATCTCAACACCGCGCCCTTAAAAAAATTGAACCGTCCGGAAAACCCGGTATTCCCGGAGATGTATCTTCCGGAGATTGCCTTTACTCACTATATAATATCGGTACCCGTATTAAAAGCCCACTCTCTCGCGCAGGTCACGGGGACGCTCAAAAACATGATGGGTTTCGCGCCACCCGAATATTATTCCGGACACCACGGCATATGGAAAAAAGCGGTCTTTCACGCCAACATGCACCAGGCAATTACTGACCTCAACAGCTGCCGCACCCCTGACCTCTCGGTCCTGGACGCAAGTATCGGCATGGCCGACTACCACCTCGGCGGACCTGAGTGCAATCCCCCGGTAAACAAGATCGTAGCCGGGTTCGATCCCGTAGAAGTAGACCGGAAAGCGGCCGAACTCCTGGGATTTAACTGGCAGAAAATCGACCACCTTCGATAGTTTTAGCTCCCGCTCTTGTAAGTCCTTAGAAACTGGGGGGTGCACCTGTTGTGACAGTGACACCCCAGGTGCGGCCCCTGCGAGGGATGCGGCCCGGCGGCCCCTGCTTTCCGGAATCCCGATTCTCGGGACTGAAAAATACAAACGCCTCAGGGAGTGTGGTGTATCCCACAGGCACAGGAGCCACGGAAGGCGACGACCCTGTGTAATACACGATGTATTTTTCACAGGGGTGCATGTGGGATACACCATACTCCCGCGCACCAGTTGAATTCTTCAGCACAACCACGGACGGTCCCGCCCTGGTGCAATCCAGTCCCGCTTCATTAAACGAATAAAAGGAAGCGGGATCACCAGGGTGGAGGAAAGCAGGGGGCGCCGGGCCGCACCCCTCGCACGCCAACGATAACGCACTGAGATTCCTTTTCCCCCGAATAATAACACTTACTCAAAAAAAAAAATTCTTTTTTTCATTTTTGGTTGACAAAAAATTACGCCGTAGGCAAATGACTACATATTACATAAACAAAGCCACCACGCTTTGTTCGCTAAATATTTTATAAACAAATCAAGGAAGGGTATATGAAAATCAAAAAAATTGCACTGTTGATGATGTTAACAGCTATGGTAGTCGGTTTCATGACCGGCTGCGACCCGGTTTCTGAAACAGAAACACTTCAATTACGCCAGATAAACGAAGATGGTTTTGGCGACACCACAAACAAGTACTCATGGGCAATGGAGACTTTTAAAGGATCTGTTTATGTTGCTACACTGAACGCGACAAACTCTATTGTCGGCCTGTCAATGTTCTTCTGGGGTCAGCCTTTTGAGTCCGAAGGAGGACAAATCTTCAAAGGAACTCTTGGAGAAAGCGGCGACTGGACATGGGACAATGTTCTTACCGGTGGAAACGGAAACACTGCCACATTCGGCATTAGAAAAATGAAAGCTATTGGTGATTTCCTGTACGCAGTAACCGTAAACCATGTTGACGGATTCGAAGTATGGCGAACCGAAGACGGAACAAACTGGGAAAGCGTTTCCGATGCCGGCTTTGGAGATCTCAACAATACCTCAGGCCGCGGACTTATGGCATACAAAGGCTACATTTACGCAGGTGTTGAAAACCGTGAAGAAGGAGCTCAAATCTGGAGAAGAAAAATAACCGGCAACGGTGATTTTGAAGACGGAAGCGCATGGAAGCAGGTAATTTCCGGCGGCATTGATGATGCAAACAACTACTGGTTTTCAGATTTCGTAGAATATAACGGCTACTTCTATACCGGAACCTTAAATCCAACAGGAATGGAACTGTGGAGAACTGCTGACGGAGTAAACTATGAAATGCTTTTTGATGCCGGAAACGGTTTTAAAACAAACACCGCCGCGATGAAACTCTACGCGTATAACGACAAACTCTTTGTTGGAACCATGAACTGGATAAAGGGAAGTTACCTCTACATGAATAGCGATGAAGATGGCGCGATATTTGAGCCAATCATCGAAAAAGGAAACGGAGTCATTGGAAATGCCTATATCTGGTACATGAAAGAATTCAACAACAGGTTGTATGTTGGAACATTTAAAATCAGTGGCAGTTTCGATCTTTACTCAGCTCAAAATCCCGGAACCGATCCCTGGACTATTGAAACCACAGACGGCTTTGGAAGTTTCGCTCACTACGGAATTAGAAGCATGGCTGTTTACCAGGACAAACTTATCATTGGTTCCGCGACAGCGGTCCAGGAGCAGGGAACAAAGGTTTTTGAAGCAGTTGCAAAACCCGCTGCTGAATAATCCTGTCTTTTCTCATAACGTGGGGCGCACCCCTCGCTCTCATAGCGTGGGGTGCGCCCCACGCTCTTAAAACACCGCCTCAAAATGGGCTGCTATTTTCCATCCCCTTCTTGAAGGATTGTTCAAATCCTCATCCTGGCTTTCTATCATGGGGATAATAATCATCAGCATAAGGGAATAATTTTCCAAAAAATGATACCGGGCTCCGGGGATAAGATCCATTGCCGTTACGGAATCATTAAGGTCAACCAGCTCCTGGGGAAGACTGTTATTATCGTACCGGACCTCTCTACTCCCCTCAAAAACATTAATAAAATTCAGCTTGCAGAGAAAGGTAAAACTCTCGTTTAAAATATAATCGGCTCCAACCATCATACTGAGGGTATTCCCCCGGTCTATCGTGACCTCCCTGTCGCTGTATTCTATGGACATCCGGGTGGGAAGAATAAGCCCGATATTCCCGTACAAACGCAGAGGTAAACTCTCAAATTTCCGGGAGACCGATTGAAGAAATGAAAAAGAATAGCACCCGCTTCCCAGGGATACGGTTGCGGTGTCGGAACCGTCATCGGACAGGGCGCTTGCCACCTCATCCCCTGTTGGAACTACAACCCGGACCGTACTCACGCTATCGAGAATACCGGTAAAACGATGAAAATAGGAACCTCCTATATTCAGATCTCCAAAGCCCCATTTGGAAAAGTCATCGTCATTACTGTCGGTAAATCCCCTCATTTGATAGGGAATGGAAAAAGAGATCTCAAAACCACCGGCAATAGCAAGAGAAACAGGAGCATAGAACAGTATCATATTTCCGGAAAAAACCGACCTGGCGCTAATGCCAAAGCGTTTCCCTTCCGGTAAAAGCAGGGCATCATCATCAATAGAGTTCTCAAACAGGAGCGTATCACCACGAAAAAGATTGTATTCCACCCTTCCGTCATCTTGCTGGTTTGCCCCGGTATAGACAGCAGCAAACTGGCCAAATGCGGCAGAACCGGACAAACAGCACATTCCAATAAAGAGTAATGCGATGCCTTTTGTGGTAATTCTTTTCATGTAATCCTCTTAAGAAACTCTTTTTAAACAGGGCCGGTTCCCGAAGATTTTATCCCGGGGCCATGCTCTGTTTCACGGGGTTGAAACCCCGAGCTACAACACGTCGCCCCGCTGGGGCTATTCTGTCTTGGGTCAGCATTGAACCAATGGTCAACCAATGCCCTGCGGGCGATTC
>JAAENB010000650.1 GCA_024224995.1 bacterium
ATAATACTCCGTGATGAAGCGGACCCCGGGTTCCAGGGCTTCCAGCTCTTTCCAGTGATCGATATACCCCTTTGCCATGCTGTAGATCTTTTTCAAAAAAGGATAAGGGCTTTTATTCTTTTCAAGCATCTGCTGATAATAACCGCTCGATATATCGAATATCAATTCGGAATCGGGAAAGTTTTGGGAAATGGCCGAAATCAAAGCCCCGTTTTCTTCGTGGTCGAAATACGGCAGCAGCCCCTCGGCAATAAATAAAATCTTTTTCCCGTGGGAGTGGATGCGATCCAGCCATGAGAAATCAAGAACCGAAGACGGAATAAATTCCCACCGGTCCCTTTCAGGAAAGATCTCTTTTTTCAGATCAATAACACCGGGCAGGTCAATATCAACCCCCGTTATTCTTCCGTTGTCTACCCGCAGGAACCTGAAATCAAGGCCCGCTCCCAGGCTTACGATCAAGCCCTCGGGATTCTCAGAAATAAAACGCCGGGCAACAGTGTCGAATATAAGAGTCCGGCAGGCAACAAAAAGCTGTGCTGTCTCCGGCAGCAGGGCAAGCTCTGAAAAATCGTAATCGACTAAATCCACAATTTCGGCAAAACGCCCGTCCTTCACAATGGCATCATCCCGCTTGCTTTCCCGGTACCGCATATACAGAGTATACAGCAAAGTCTCAGGAACACCGTCTAATCTTTTCGCAGAAATTTTCATAACGTCCCCCCTAAAAAAAGTTTGAAGTTTGAAGTTCGAGGTTTGAAGTTTTTTCCCCGTGGGCGATTTTCTTTCTTTTACCTTTCCCCTTTTACCTTTTTTCCTTGCACCTGTCTCACACCTCTACGAGCCTCTTCTCTTAACCGATCACCGATAACCCCGCCCGCAGGGCGACCGATTACCATACTCACTCCATCCTCCGATCACGAGTCTGCTCACTTATGGCATTGAGCCATTCATCATCACCATATTCCCTGTCATCGGTCTCACCCTCGCCGGGGGCGATACGCAGGTGCCGGAGGAGCACATAACACTGGTATTCGGTAAGGGAATGAATCTTGTCGATAAAGCTCTGCGACACTTCCCGTTTTGGCCCGCTCCGGGAGACTCCCGTGAGGAAGTCGATATATTCTTCCAGTTCGTATAAAAAAACATTTTTCACGCTGAATTTGGGAAATTCAAGGGGATAATCCCTGGAGATCTTTTGCAGAACAACAATCTCATCTTCATTAAAAATTTTCTGATTAATGATCTCTTTCATGGTATTCTTGAAAAGGTTTACACTCTCTTCAAAAAAAAGCCCTGCAGCATGATAATCGGAATCTCCGGGAAACAATGCCTTAAAAAAATCATACTTTCGCTTATCGATCCTGATAGTTATCTTCTTTTCTTCTTTCATACATATAATCTAATTAATTTTGTCGATATTGTCAAGGATTTCTTGACACTTTTGACAAAAAAATTTAGCCCAAAACAGGTTTTTATCTTATCTTGAGAGTGCGGACCCGGGTCTTCGGCTCCGCTCAGACACCGGAGGGCCGGGAAATATACGGAAGAAACTGTGTTGATACCGGAGTCTGTTTTGCGAAGATGCTCCGGGCAAGGGTTTTTTAATCTGAGGCGAGATATTTTTCCAGGTATTCAGTGAGGTCGTCTATATTTTTCCGGATCATGCCTTTAAATTCGGGCGGTATGTTCTGGCCCATAACTACCTTATAATAATTGATAGCGTCACGAACCTTTTTTCTTTTTAACAGTTCCTGGGCCTTTTCAAGCATGGGTTTGTATTTATAAAAGGAATATTCAAGAACGTTCTTTTCCCTTGAAAGGCTGAACTCATCGGGAAGTTTGGTAAAGTCAAAGCTTACTTTGAGAATGGGAAGCTCTTTCCGCTTCATCTTATTCGACCGTAAGAACTTTTTATAAAAATCTTCTTCATCCTGTCTCTTCCGGTTGTCCGCGGAAGAGGAGAGATCATAATCTCCATCCTCGGATCTCTGGTCTCCGATGATTTCATAAGCACTTTCATCGCCCGGAGTCTGGCTCTCCTCACTGATAATCTTTTCGAAGATATCTTCATCCGTAAGAGTGCTTTCATCTTTATCCACACCATAGTCTTTCATGAGTTCAAAATCGTTGGGATCTTCTCCGTCTTCTACTTTCTCTTTCCTGGTAAGGAACTCTTCTTTATCGTCCCTGGTTTTGTCGTCGGGTGCTGTATACTGTGGGTCCATTGCCGGTGTCTCCGATGCGTCCG
>JAAENB010000651.1 GCA_024224995.1 bacterium
AGCACCTGACCCTGTGGAACAGGGAAAAAATACGTCAGAAACTAAATAGTATTACGAGTTGCATCTGGCCTGGAAGTATCCCTCTTCTAAATGTGAGGACTGTTTGAGCAGAGCGAGTTCCGCAGCATTTAGAAGAGGGATGCCTCCAGGCCCGCTCACAATCAAAATTTAGTTTCTTGAGAGATGAAGAGAATGAAAGGCAAGAAAGATGTATTAAAAAAAGACATCATTAAAGAAGAACTAAAAGAGACCGATCCCGATGGAGCAGTTGAAGCTGAAGAAGAGGCAGATGATCCGGAGCTTGAGCTGAAGGGATTGTTTGAAGCGCTTCTTTTTTTAAGTAATGACCCAACACCAATATCTTTTTTCGTTAAGAATTTTTCAGTTGATACCCACAGGGCAAAAATTATCCTTGATTCGCTTATTGATGAGTATGAGGAGAAGGATGGTGGAATTCGGCTCATAGAAATTGCCAATGGGTTCCAGTTTGTATCAAATGCCCGGTATGCGGAGCAGATACGGCATGCCCTGGGAAAGAAGCGAAAAGAGACTTTGAGTAAGGGGATGCTTGAGACCCTGGCCATAGTGGCATATAAGCAGCCTATTGTACTTGCTGATATAGATGAGCTCCGAGGGGTATCTTCAAGGAGTATGGTTGCCAACCTGATGAAGAAAAATCTTGCCAAACCTGTTGGCCGTAAAGATCTTCCCGGAAGACCGCTTGCCTATGGAACAACTGATGAATTTTTACGATATTTTGGTTTGAATAAGCTGGCAGATTTACCGAAGCTTTCGGAAATAAAAGAATTTTCCGTGGATCGAATGGAGTAGGGTGATCGGTAAATTGGGAACGTTGAATAATTTGAAATGGCTGGAGTGATGGTGCTTTATGGGGGAAATTGACAGGCAGCTGATTGAATTGATATCGGAGCGGGTGAGATTGTATACTGATGAATTCAAAGATAAGCTGAATGAAGATAATCTTTTTTTACTGGCAGACAAAGAGAAGATCCTTGAACATGTGAGATTATATAATACGGGTTCTACACCGGATGGGCTGATCGCGAAGATTTATAATGAAATAATATTTACTTCGATAAATGCGGTTTTACCCATCAAAGTCGCTTTCCTTGGGCCAAAGGGAACCTTTACGAATAGTGCCCTTGTTGAAATTTTTGGAGAAACGGTTGAGCAGGTTCCCACAAAAACAATTCCCGATGTTTTTAGTGAAGTCGAAGCGGGAAATGCCTCTTATGGGGTTGTGCCTGTTGAAAACAGTACGGAAGGCGCGGTTACCTATACACTTGATGAGCTGGTGGAAACGGACTTAAATATTGTCGCAGAGAAGTCGGTGCGAATATCTTTTGCTTTGTTGTCGAAAAGCCGTGACATGGAGAAGATTGTGAGGATATATTCTCATCCTCAGCCTGTAGGACAATGTAAGGGGTGGATCAGGAACAATTTTAAAGATATAGAGATTATTCATGTAGATTCTACCTCCCTGGCGGCAGAAATTGCAGCCGGAGAGGAAGGAGCTGCGGCAATTGCTTCCGAAGCAGTAGCGGAGTTGTATGGATTGAATATATTGGCCAACAGGATAGAGGATCTGCGCCAGAATTACACCCGTTTTTTTGCTATTGGAAGAAATAAAAATAGTCCAACAGGGAAAGATAAAACCTCTATTGTCTGTGCTATCAAAGATAAACCGGCTGCTCTTCTGGATCTTCTCAAGCCCTTTAGTGAAGGGGGCATCAACATGACAAAAATTGAGTCGCGGCCTGACAAGAAAAAGAAATGGGAATACGTTTTTTTTATTGACTTCCTGGGTCATAGGGATGATAGGGAAGTTAAGGATGCCCTGGCTGAGATGAAAAACGAGACCGTATTTGTTAAAATACTTGGATCGTACCCGCAAGAAAGGTGAGACAGGTTCAAGGTTCAAGGTTCAAGGTTCAAGGTTCAAGTGGCAAGTTATAAGAAATAAGCTGTCAGCTCCGAAAACCAAAAAAACGCGGATGCTGTGATATATAAATATAGGTGGAAACTGTGGTAGAGGGCCAGGTGCAGCTGTTTTTCGTACCCCAAACAATCGCTTCGGGATTATTTTGGGGTGCGAAAGGCAGCTGCACCTGGCCCCCAACGCATAAACACAATCCCTCTTCACGGGGGGCTCCACAAAACGACAATTGACAATTATAAGCCGGAGAGAGAATGGAAAACACTATTGTGGTGGCTGTGGACGGGCCTGCCGGGTCCGGGAAAAGCAGTATTTCAAAGCAGGTAGCTGTAAACCAGGGCCTGAAATATATTGATTCCGGGGCATTATATCGTTCCATTACCTGGTTTGTATTGGACAAATACGGGGCTATAACCGAAGAACTTGATTATACAAAGGATCTGGGTGAAATAAGCATACGTCAGGAGTTTCATAGTGACAGCACTACGGAGACTTTTATTAACGATAAGAATGTGTCACAGCTCATCAGGGATGAGCAGATTACAAAGAATATAGGGATTATTTCCGACAGCAGGCAGGTGAGAGACCTGGTAAACGGAATTTTGCGTTCCTGGGCTCAAGAGGAGTCTATTTTAATGGATGGAAGGGATATTGGCAGCGTTGTTTTCCCCAATGCCGATTTGAAGGTATTTCTTGATGCTTCAGTTGAAATAAGAGCGGAAAGAAGGGTCAAAGAATATAGAGAAATGGGAAAAAATGTTGACGAAAATGCTATCAAAAATCAGATTATACTGCGGGATGAACAGGATAGGAAAAGGCCTTATGGGGCTCTTGTTCGGACAGATGATATGATATATATAGATACTTCAGAAATGAATATGAATGAGGTAATTGAGAAGGTTGGTAACCTGGTTGGGCAAAAAAGGGTTTAATCGGGGAATATAGAAGGGAACAAATGGAATAATACAAAAAACCGTTTTTGTTTGGTTTTATAGCCTTCGGTGAAATATTATAATAGGATGGCTGATTATGGAGAACATAACAGAAGAACATGGTGATGCAATTGATATGGAGCATGTTGCTGACTCTGCAATGGACAATATTCAACCGGGCATGATTGTTCAGGGGGAAATTGTTACAATAGATACTGAATATGCATATGTCAATGTTGGAACAAAATCTGACGGCAGGATACCGGTTGACGAATTTGAGACAAAACCCGAAGTTGGTGACGTAATAGACGTTATACTAAAGAGCCCACGACTGGTTGAGGGAATGTATGAATTCTCTAAGAATGCCGCGGAAATGGAAAAGAAATGGCAAAATTTTCTAAAGTGGTATAAAGAAGGGAATAATTCTTTTAGTGGAAAGGTACTGAGTGCTACCAATAAAGGGAAATTGGTAGATTGTATGGGAATAAGCGGTTTTCTTCCTTTTTCTCTGGCAGCGGACTTAAAAGGTGAGTCCGAACCGGGTGATGATTATAATTTTAAAATAAAAAGCATTGATGAAAAGAAAAGATCAATAATATTGTCTCGAAAAGAGTTTCTCGATGAAGAGACAAAAGTGAGATGGGAAAGCTTTTTAACCAACTATAAAGCCGGGGATCGAATTGAAGGAGAAGTAGTTAAATTTGTTGAGTTTGGCGTTTTTGTAAATGTGGCAGGAATTGATGCTCTTTTGCATAGAAACGACATGTCATGGAAGAATGTTTTTAAACAAAGAAAACTCCTGAAGATTGGTGAAAGCCGGGAATTTATTATACTTAATGTAAATGAAGAAGAGCGGAAAATATCGCTTGGTCTTAAGCAGCTAACGGAAGATCCCTGGCTGCGGATTGATGAAAAATACAAGATTGGCGATGCTGTTGCCGGAAAAGTTGTAACACTGGTAAATGTGGGAGCCTTTATTGAGATAGAAGAGGGTGTTGAGGGGTTTATAAATAATTCCGATCTTTCCTGGACTAAAGATACGGTGAATGTTAAGGATTTTCTTGAAAAGGGGCAGGAGCTCGAGGTTCAGATCCTGGATATAAATAAAGAAGAGCGCAAGTTATCCCTGGGATTAAAACAGCTTGCTGAAAACCCCTGGGATTCTATTGGAGACAGGATTTCGGTAGGAGATGTCTATAAGAAGAAGGTCAAGAAAATTGTCAAATTTGGAATGTTTGTTGAACTTGAGGATAATATTGACGGCTTAATCCATGTGTCTGATGTTACCTGGGATGATGGTAAAAAAGACCTGGCGGAGATTTATTCCGTAGGGGATGAAGTTGAGTTTAAGATTCTTGACATAAAGAAAGACAAGATGAAGATATCCTGCGGCATCAAACAGCTGCAAAAATCTCCGTGGGAAGTCATCAGTGAAAAATACCCGCCACGAAAGGTTGTAAGCGGTTTTATTTCCGGAATAACTAAATTTGGGGTATTTGTAAAGCTTGAAGATGAAGTAGAAGGGCTTATTCATATATCGGAATTGTCAAAAGCACGAATTGAAGATCTCGAAGACCATTTCAAGGTTGGAGAAAAGATTGACGCGGTTGTTCTGAGTGTGGACATTGAGAAAAAGCGCTTATCATTAAGTAAAAAAAGTTATGATATTATTTCAGAAAAGGAAGAGCTTGAGAAAATACTGAAAGATACCAGTTCAAGCACACCAACTCTTGGTGATATACTTAAAATAAACCTGGGAGAGTAGGTCGGTATGGCACGACAAAGAATAAATGTCAGAAAAGAAATTGAGATAGAGAGAAATCCAATTGAAAAAAAGATGATGGAAGTTTCAAAATTCATCAAAGGGAACAGGAAGAAAGTTTTATATTCCCTGGGGGGAATTCTTGTTGCTGTGGTTTTGCTTATTGTATCTCTTATTATTTATGATGGCGCAAATAAAAAAGCACAGCTTCGGTTTTACCAGGTAGTGGAAGATTATAATAAGTATTCCGGTCCGGAGGGTGAGAAAACTGAGGAAAAAGTGAATAAGACGATTAATGATTTGAAAGAATTGATTGATTCAACATCTATTGGTTTTGTCAATGAGATGAGTCTTTATTTCCTTGGAAATGTTTATTTTGCCGAAAAGAAGTATAAAGAGGCTAAAGATTACCTGTTGCAGTATGAAGATACGGCTTCTTCTCCCGTTTTTGCGGTTATTGCACTGCAAAAGGCCGCAATAGCAGCGGAAGAGTTAAAAGATCTTGACGGAGCATTAAAGATCTATAAACGTTTTGAAAAAGATGTGGATTACACTTCCAGTGTCGTTGCTGATCAGGTCTATTATAACATGGGAAGAGTGCATAAGAAAAAAGGTGATATCAAGTCGGCACGGAAGTCTTATAATGATTTGATCAAGGGATTTCCCAATTCAAAAGCCCTTGTTCAGCAGGCTCAAAAGAGACTGGCTTTACTGGGATTGAAAAAATAATAAAATAAATCTTGACAGAAAGCGGGATCATTATTGATATCCTCTTGAATTAGATTGATTTTTATAGAAAAATAATATATTTTTATGTCAATTGCCATTGGCATTGTGCATGAAAAATTAAATATCAAAGTGAGCCAATGGCCGCTATATGATGTAATTCTAAGGTGATGGAGTTTAGTTGTGGCAGTACCAAAAAGAAGGAAATCGAAATCAAAATCCAGAATGAGAAGGTCGCATGATGCGATTGGTGTTCCAAATCTCAGACCATGTTCAAAATGCGGAGCATATGTCCTTCCTCACCGGGTCTGCCCGGATTGTGGCTATTATAAAGGGCAGTTAGTTGTTGAAAAAACAGTTAAAATGAAAGACTAGGTCTTAATTTTGAACTATTGAGAAAGGGATGTCCTGTGGGCATCCCTTTTTTGTATTATGTCTTGACAATATAATTTTTTTTTTCAAATATGATTCCATGAGAGAGTTTCCCGGGGGGAAGAGATGGGTATTGATACTGATAAACTGAAAAAAGTTATTGGCAGACAGTTGAATATCGATGAAGATAAGCTAACAGGCGATACCACTTTTGTTAAGGATCTTGGAATAGATTCAATTGATTCCCTTGAATTGTTACTGGATATTGAAGCAGCCTTTGGAGTTGATATCCGTGAAGAGGATCAGGAAGATTTATTAACCATTGATGATGTTATTGAATACCTGGAAGCGAATTCATGATGTTCTTTATCCTGTTTGGTAAAGGATTTGATGAATTAGTTTTTAGCTCCGGTTTTTATTAAAAATAAGAATAGTTGAGTCAAAGTAAAAAACTAATGTCTACAGAAGAAAAAACAGAAGAAAAAACAGAAGCCAAAGAACAGCACGCTAAAAGCAACAAACACAAAAGTAAAACAAGGCAGTTAAACAAGCTTCAGAACCTTATAAAGGTCAAGTTTAAGAACAGGAGTTTACTTATACGTGCGCTTACTCATCGTTCATTTGTAAATGAGTCCGGCTCTGTGGATCATGACAATGAGCGGCTGGAATACCTGGGCGATTCGGTTCTTGGGCTTGTTGTTAATGAATACCTGTTCAAACATTATGAAGACTATCCCGAAGGGGATCTCGCAAAGATAAAGTCAGCTGTTGTTTCGGAAGTAACCCTTGCAAAGGTATCACGGGAGTTAAACCTTGGTAGTTTTGTTTTTATGGGAAAAGGTGAAGAGTTAAGCGGAGGGCGGAACCGGCCTTCCATTCTGGCCAATACTCTTGAAGCGGTTATTGGCGCTATTTATCTTGATTCGGGATTAAAAGAAAGCCGCCGGTTTATTCTTTCTTTGCTGAAAGACGATATTGAAAGAATTGACTGTCTTACGTATTTAAGAGATCCCAAAACAACATTGCAGGAATATGTTCAAAAAAAATATAAAGAACGGCCGCATTATGAAGTTATTGAAGAAATTGGCCCTGATCATGAAAAGGAATTTGTTGTTCGGCTGGTTGTGCGGGGAAACGATATTGCTACCGGAAAGGGAAGCAGTAAAAGAAAGGCCGAGATGAATGTGGCCAGTACTGTTTTAAATAAAATCAATAATGGAGATATCGACATTTGACGTCTTCAAAAAAAGATGTACGAGTAAGAGTTGCTGGAATAATTATTGATAATGGGAAATTATTGTTAATTGCCCATAAAAAAAATGGAAATATTTATTGGCTTCTTCCCGGGGGAGGAGTTGAATTTGGTGAATCCCTTGACCAGGCTTTGAAACGGGAATTCCTTGAAGAATTAAATATTTCAGTAACGGTTCATTCTGTAGCCCTGGTTTGTGACTCTATTGCCCCTTCCGGGGACCGGCATATTATTAATATATGCTTTTATTGTTCTCACTCCGGTGGGGAGTTTGCCCTGGGAAACGATAAACGGCTATATGATTTTGCTTTCCGGGACAAAGACGAACTGGCTTCTGTTACAATATTCCCGCCAATTAATGATGACCTGGCAGCTCTTATAAATAATAAGAATGATGAGAAAAGTGAAATATATAAAGGTAGGATATGGCTGGACAAATAAGGAAAGTTGACGTAAAAACCGGCAGCGCTTCTTATGCGATACATATTGGCAAATCAATAGTGCCTTCAATTTCCGCGAGTGAGCTGTTGGCTTCGGTGAATAAAATTGGCCTGGTTATTAGCGCCAGGGTTTATGAACTCCATAAAGACTATATTACCGGCTCTTTTGCGGATGTTCCAGGCGTATCTGTTTTTATAATGGATGATGATGAGGAAAATAAAAGCTATTCCTATGCCGAAGATTTTTTAAACCGTTTGATTGACGCGGGATTTACCCGGAAGTCTCTTATAATAGGAATCGGCGGCGGAGTGGTTGGGGATTTTGCCGGATATCTTGCTGCTTTGTATATGCGTGGAATTCCCATTATTCATATTCCTACCACGCTGCTTGCAATGGTTGATTCAAGTATTGGCGGTAAAGTGGCGGTTAATCTTGCCGTGGGAAAGAATATTGCCGGGGATTTTCATCAGCCTCGTTTTGTTTTAAGTGATATACAATTTTTGAGTACTCTGCCGGAAAAAGAGTTTAAGAATGGATTGTCAGAAGTTTTTAAACATGGCCTTATTGGGGATTCCAGGACTCTGGAAATTATGCAGGAGAATGATCCGGGATCGATACAAGAGGATGAGACCTTGCTTGAACTTATTCGCTGCTCCGCGAATTTTAAGGCATCTGTTGTTGGTAAAGACGAAACAGAGAAGGGGATACGGGCGATATTAAATTTTGGCCACACGGTTGGCCATGCTATTGAGTCCTTGATGCGTTACCAGGAAGTCTCTCATGGGGAAGCGGTTGCTATTGGTATCCAGGTTGAAGCAGCACTTTCAAAAGAGCTGGGTATGCTGCCCGGTTCCGATGCCGATAAAATTAATGATATTATTAACCGTTATGGCCTCATCACCGGGACCTGGTCCCTGGCTGTGGAAGATATTATTTCACATATGAAATATGATAAAAAAAATACCAATGAAAATATAAATTTTGTGCTGCTGAGTGGGATTGGTAATCCTGTTACCGATCAATACGTGGATGATGAACTTTTAAAAAATGTTCTAAAAAAATTTTTTTAAATAAGAAGTAAATACATACATGGCAAAAGAGACGCTCAATTATTCTGTAAGGGACTATGAAGGGATCAAAGTTCTTGATGTTACCGGAAATTTAACAATCAATACCATTGATACTCTCATCGTTGTTGTGGAAGCTCTTGTGGAAAAAGAGAGTCTTATGATTAATATGGAAAATGTCCACCTGGTTACTTCTGCCGGTCTTAATTGCCTCATTGAACTTTCTTTTTTCGCAAAAGAGAAAGAAAACAGGGTTGTTGTGTTATGGCCCAGTGAAGATTTTGTTAGAATGACTGAAATTATGGATGTTTTCAGCTATCTTACCTTTGCCGAAAGCAGGGAAGAAGGCAAAGCCAAAATCGACTACTACACATAAAATTTTTTTATTTTTTTACCCCTCCGGGAAGAAATGTATTTCCGGCTTTCCGTTGTAGATATTCCTCGAAATGAGAACCTCTGTCTTGAAGTATTTTTTAATTAAATCCGCGTCTATTATATCCGGAGAGCCCTGTTCCGCGATTGATCCTTCATGGAGTATCAGGATCCTGTCTGCTGTCTGTGATATAAAATTGATATCATTTGAACAGCATATAATGGTCCGTTCTCCATTCAGTACATATTTGGACAGGATTTTTTTAAGTCTTCCGTACATTGGTATTCCCAGGCCTGTTGTGGGATTATCAAGGAACAAAAGGTTTGCTTCTCGTATAAATGCGTGCGCCAGCCGTGTCATTGCGAGGCTGCTTTCCGGAAGCATGTTAAGAGCGGCTTCTTCAATGCTCTCAAGCCCGAACTGTTTGATATATTCTTCCGTTACCTGTATATCATATTCCGAAAAAGGATTAAGCATCCGTTTGTAGGGCATTCTCGACAGCAGCAGGAAATTGCGGACCGAATCCTCCAGGTTTTCGGGCATTTCGTTATCCAGGTGTGAAATATCCTGGTGAAGTTTTTTTTTGGAAAAAGAGTTCAGAGGCGTGCTGTTGTATACTATTTCACCCGTATATCCTTTGATATATCCCGCCAGTATTCGCAGCAGTATGGTTTTTCCTGATCCCGGTGAACCGATTATTCCCACAATTTCTCCGTTTTCAACGGACAGGCTAATGTTTCGTAAAATTTCGTTTTTGTTATATGAAAAGCTCATATTATTGATTTCTATCATACAGGCTTGTCCTCTTTTTTTTGGTTGCGATATAGATGATATATGAAAGTGTGATTGATATGGCAAATACTATATAGAGCGGCAGGTACCGGGAGCACAGGAGCAGCAGCTGCGTATACAAAACCATACCCAGGAATGATGCTATCACCCCTGATTTTCTTTTTTTGGGGGGAAACGTATACCGTGCGATTCCTCCTAACCAGCCAAGGAACATAAATAGTATTGAGAAAATAATACTCCGGATTAACAAAATAAGCGCTGTTGAATTCCTGCTGCTGAATTTTGATAATCCGGATAATAGTTTTCCATGTGAAAAAAGTAAAAATTCGTATTTTGCTTTTGTGAATAATACATAAAGAATAATAAAAAGAAGAATAAATAGTGATATATATAAATAAACTTGTTCAGTGCTCGCAGTACTCGCAGTACTCGCAGTACTCGCAGTACTCGCAGTACTCGCAGTACTCGCGTGAAAGAATCCGAGAATTGGGGCCGTAAGTGTATCCGGGTTGAATTTTCTGCCGCTGAAGAGCATAAACATTGTTACGATTATGGTAATGAGGTTGATATAGCTTCCGCTGACGGTTATCTCATTGTTTTTTTGTCCCAGTATTTTTTTTAAAAAGAATTGGAGCGCTGTGACAAATAACAGCATTATAAAGAATATGATAATTATATTTTGGGTGATAATGGTGAGCGAAATTATTACCGGTAATGAGGCCAGGGAGCCTTCACCGGTTTGAATATAATCGGTCTTTGCCCTGCTGCTGATGCTGTCAAATTCGAGCAGAAGGATATAAAAAAGCGCTCCTGTTGTATAGGCCAGTATCACATGCAGGGGAGTTGTAAGGTATATGTTGGCAGCTGTGGCTGCGCTGCTGAGGAGAAGCAGTATGGTGAGCTGGTACCATATGTGTTTCTTGCGATATTGTGTCCCTGTTCTCAAGGCTGCTCCTCCGGAGGTGGGCACGGCACGCCGTGCCCTTACTGTTACTGTTTTGGGCGGGTTGTTTCTTCGAGGCGTTCCCGCTCAAGGCGTTCTTTTTCAAGGCGCTCTTTTTCGAGGCGTTCCCGCTCAAGGCGTTCTTTTTCAAGACGCTCTTTTTCAAGGCGCTCTTCCTCTTCTTTTAGTTTTCTTTCCTCTTCTTCTCTTTTTTTCCGTTCTACTTCAATTTTTCTTACTATTCCGGCAAGGTGCCGGTCTTTTCGAGCTTTGTGAAGATAGGTGTCGTTCGTTAGCAAAGGGATGAGTGTTTCTTCCGCTTTTTCCTTTCTTCCGCTCCTGGCATAGGCTCTACAGAGAAGCAGTTTGTCGTCGTCCTGTAATGATAATTTTTCGAATATATCGATTGCATTGTCGTACTTTTTTTGAAAATAATCTGTTTTGGCCGACATGAGCGAGATTTCATAATCGAGATTACTTTGCGGCAAGGTTGTTATAATCTCTTTTACCCGGCGGTAGTTTTTTTTCTTAAAATGCTCTTTTGCCAGGATTGTAGCTGCTTTGTTGTATTTTCCCAGGAGCTTTTGGTCCTTTTTTACCAGGTTGAATAGTTTGTCGAAGTATGAGAGAAATCTCCAATCATTTTTTTTATAATAAATACTCCCTATCTGGAATAATATCATGGGATTATTTTTGCTGAGCTGGTTGGCCTTGCGAAGATGGGTAAGAGCCCGGTCGTAGTCCTGCTCTTTTATGTAAATTGCCGAAAGCAGTATAAAGGGTTTGGCCGACTTTTTCCGGATCTTTACTGCTGCCTCAATGTCCTCTTTAGCTTTTTCAAAGTCCCGTTCGCTATAATGACAGGTCCCCCGTTTTACCCGGATTATATACTCTGTTTTCCTGCTGATAAAGCCGAACTCCAGGGCCTGGTCGAAATGAACAATGGCATCTTTGAAATATTTCCTGTTGAAATGTATATCGGCAAGGATGAGATGTACTTCCGCGTAAAAGGGAACCTTTGTTGCTATTTCATTTAAGTAGTGTGAGGCCTCGCTCAGATTATTATTATTGTACGCCCACATCCCCAGCTCGAATTTTGGCGCTAAAAAACCGGGATCGAAATTGAGTGCCTCTTTGAACAGTTTGTTTGCTTTTTCGTGTTTTCTTCTTTTTTTTAATTTGAGCCCTTTTTTATATTTCGCGATTGCGTCTTTATTGTCGCTCCAGAGGTGTTTATTGATGAGGGATTCTACCTTTTTCCTGGCACTTGAGGATCTCATTTTTTTCCACATTTCCCTGCATATTCTTACGACTTCGGAATAATCACTTCTTTGCTGCGCAAGAACGATGAGGTTCCAGTAAGCATTTTTTTTGTATTTCCGGGTCATCCGCGTGCTAACCGCTTCTTTAAAGTACTTCTCAGACTCTTTAAAATTGCCCTGTATTTTTTCTATCTCACCAAGAAAATAATATGAGTCTCCATAACCGGTTTTTTCCACGGATTTTAAGAACATTTCTTTGGCTTTGTCGTAGTTCCGGTGAACATAATTGCTCCGGCCCCGGTGATAATAAGCGTCGGAGTAGAGAGGGATGGCTGAAAGTACCAGTAATAGTACTATAAAAAGAGATAATTTGCTTTTTGTATGTATCATAATATTATATTGTTGCGGGATGTATCCGCTTTCCTTATTAATCTTGTTATTACTACTACAAATATGTAGGGTAAGTTGAGTAAATACCTGGAAATATAAAATAAATTGATCCCCGGGCATATTTAATTTGTCAAGATATTAATTATAATAATAATGGCTATTATGACTTCATTTATGAAATCGACCGGTATTGTTGCCGCATCAACGTTTTTAAGCAGGATTCTGGGACTTGTACGCGATATTCTTTTTGCCGGTTTTTTTGGTGCCAGCGGCAACACCGATGTCTTCCTGGTTGCTTTTAGAATTCCCAATCTCCTGCGGCGCTTTGTTGCCGAAGGTACACTTACTATTTCATTTATCCCCGTATATACCGATTACCTGGTTAAACAAGGGGAGAAAGAAGCCCTTGCCCTGGCGCAAAAGACTTTTTCTATCCTGGTGATGGTTGTTATATTTCTCATTACGGCCGGTATTGTTTTTTCTCCGGAAATTATTAGCGTCATTGCCCCCGGATTTACTGATCCGGACAAAATTTACCTGGCAGTTTCTTTAAACAGAATAATGTTTCCATATCTCTTCTTTGTCACTTTTGTGGCATTTTCCATGGGCATACTGAATTCTCACGGTTATTTTTTCGCGCCTTCTTTTTCCCCTGTTTTGTTCAATGTCGGTTATATTTCCGGTATTGTGGGATTCAGTCTCTATTTTGACGAACCCTTCTATGGGGTTGCTGCCGGTATTTTAGCAGGCGGTTTGTTTCAGCTTCTGCTGCAGATTCCCTATCTTATTAAATCCGGTTTTAAACTAAAAATTTCTATCGATTTTAACCATCCCGGGGTTAGAAGGATTTTTAAACTGGTTCTGCCCGCTCTTTTTGCCGGGGGAATTTACCAGATCAATATTGTCATGAGCACCTTGCTTGCTTCAATGCTTAAGGATGGGAGTATATCCTATCTCTATTATTCCGACAGGTTGAATGAACTGGTTCTTGGCATTTTTATTGTTTCTATCGGCAATGTTATTCTTCCGGCCATGTCCAGAATGACTGCTGTGGATGATTATGATAAATTAAAAGAGCTTTATTCTTCTGCCATGAGCGCATCTCTTTTCCTGGCTGTTCCGGCCTGTATTGCTCTTATGATTGTGGGGTTTCCTGTTATATCTGTTTTTTTTATGCGGGGGGCATTTACTGCGGTGGAGGCTGATATGACCTATCGCGCGTTATTTTTCGCGAGCCTGGGTATTTCTTCGGTTTCTATTCTCAGGATTACCACTCCCACGTTCTATTCCCTGGAAGACAGTAAAACCCCCATCTATGCTGCTGCTGTTGGTTTTGTGCTTAATATTTCACTGGGATACCTGTTAATGCAGACAGAGCTTAAACATGCCGGCCTCACGCTGGGTAATTCCATTGCTGCCACTGTTCAGATGCTGCTCCTGCTGTTTTTACTCCGGAATAAAATTGGTAAGATCGGGTTAAAAAATACCCTGCTTTCCCTGGGTAAATTTATTACTGCCGGCGCTGTTATGGGTGTTTCCATATTCTATCTTGCGGGGCTGGTCGACTGGGTTAATGACGGGCTTTCAAGAAGGCTCCTGTTTCTCGCGGTCATTGTTCTTTCCGGGGGAAGTATCTATTTCCTGTGCTGCTGGTTCCTGCGCGTTGATGAGATGCGATTTCTTGTCAATAAAATTAAAAGCAAGATTGTGAGAAAATAGGAACCGGACATCTCTGTTGTGCCGGGATGTCCGGTAGGAAACTATATAATTTCTTTTGTCGCCTTCAGCGTCAGGGCTCCAATAGTAAGGCTCGGGTTTACCGATCCGCCCGATGGCATTACACCGCCATCCATGACATAGAGGTTGTCCATTCCAAAGACCTTGCAGGTTGAATCCACAACAGCTGTTTTTTCACTCGTTCCCATACGGCAGGTTCCCAGTGCGTGGGAGAATGTTTCAATCGGCAGAGTATAGAACATAAGAGCTCCTGCTTTTCGCAGAATTTTTTTTGCTTTTCCGTACAATGCGGCACGTGCTTGTATATCCCGTTCGTGATAGCGGTGATGGATTGAAAGGGCTGGCATGCCGAATAAATCTTTTTTCTCGGGGTCCGCAAAGACCCGGTTTTCATAGCTGGGCATATCTTCCGCTATACAGAGAAGGTTTATAAGATAGTCAGAGAAAAATGCTGCCACATTCTTTAAGCCCAGGGGAGAATTTGCTTTAATAACTCCTTTTCCAATGCTCGACACGTCCTGGATAAGACCCCAGACTCCTTCGGGCCCGGTTTTCTTTTCCGGGTCTCCGTAATAATAATCGGGAATTGCGACCTGTTTTTGCAGCACCTTGTCCGGGTTTGCTTTCCGGGGAAAGACTCCGGCAATAACGCCATTGGAATGGCGCATGAGATGCCTGCCGATTGCGTCGTTTCCCGTGGCCTCGCCAACTCCCGATGTCAGGAGCAGGTGCGGGGAGGCAAGCGCCCCGCCTGCGGCGATAATATTTTTCGCCTGTATGGTTGCCTGTTCTCCGGTTTTCTGGTCAATAATATCAACGGATTCCGCTTTTTTTTCTGAAATATTTATTTTCAGAACCCTGGTATTGGAGATGAGCGCTGCTCCCAGTTCCATTGCTTCGGGAAGTACGGTTACTGAAAGATCGTTTTTGGCTTCTATTTTACAGAGATAATGATCGCAGGTGCTGCATGAGATACATTTTTCTTTTCCGTATTTTCCGCTAAAATTTATTGCCATTGGCAGCATATAGGGATGGAGTCCCAGTTTTTCCGCTCCTTCCCATATTTTGCGTGAGGGAGCAGCCAGGACCTCATGAGGCCGATGGAGATAGTCTTTTTCCATTGGAGGTTCTGTTATATCTTTTCCCCTGATACCGGCGATCCCTAATAATTCTTCTGCTTCACGGTAGTAGGGTGATATATCTTTATACGCATAGGGCCAGGCGCTGTCCGCGTCCCGTTCTATGGAATTGGCTCTTGGTGCTCCGAGGAAATCATCTTCCCGCATTCTATAGGAAACGCCGCCGTAAAATGTGGACATTCCTCCTACTGTGTCATCGGGCCAGCTTTCTTCGATTTTTCCCTTTTTTTGGTCCACATAAAAAGGAGCTTTTCCCCTGTAGAGCGGGTCTTTAAGGTGCAGCCGGACTTCGTCCCAGCACGAGTCGTCCCTGGTTACCCATTTTCCCCGCTCTATAATAAGAACCTCTTTTCCTGCCTTCGCAAGGGTATGGGCGGCAAAAGAGCCGCCAAACCCGCTGCCGATAATTATATATTCATAACTTTTTTTTAATTGTTTAATGTTCATAATATTAACTCTCTTTTAAGAAACTTAATTTTGCTTGTGAGCGGGCCTTGAAGTAGTATGGGCTCTTTGGATTGCTGCGGAACTCGCATCCGCTCAAACAGTCCTCACAACCCAAAGAGCCCATACTACTTCAAGGCC
>JAAENB010000652.1 GCA_024224995.1 bacterium
AAGATCCTTTCGGACTACCTGGAGAGTATTGGATACCAGGGGAATCCCCAGGAGATCACCTATGAAACGGATGAATTCAGCGCGGTTTGTCCTTTTTCCGGTCTGCCCGATATCGCAAAAATTAAAATAGTTTACATTCCCCGAAAAAAATTAGTGGAACTTAAATCATTAAAATATTATTTTGTCTCTTTTAGAAATGTAGGGATATACCAGGAAGCTGCGACAAATCGTATTTATAACGATCTTTATGTCTGCCTGGAGCCTGAATTTTTGTCCGTAACCACGATTTACAACGTTCGAGGAGGTATTCTTGCTACCTGTGTAATGGATTCAGACAGGGTAGGGGAGAATACTTCGAAATAACGAAAAACAGGATTTTCAACAACTTATAAAGGCAAAGGTGATATTTAATGAAAAGAGGCTTACTCTTTCTTCTTATATTATTGTTTACAACAACATATTGTTCGGGCTGTTTTAAGCGTAACGGAACCACTGTTAAGCGGGGCTTCCTTCATTTTAAGGTTTCTATTGAGCAGGACGGTTTAACAAAAGATATTGAAAATAATGAGGTTGAATTACTAAAAAAGCCTTTTTCCATAGTGATACATTTTCCCGAACCGGACAGTGTTTTTGTTAATGCTTCGTTTGAGCCGGGTTCGTTTATGGCCGCGTTTGAAGGAAAAAAAGTTGAAGAGGTTGTTGGATTTGAAGGGAAGGGTATGGCAGAGGAGCTCTTTAATAAGGAAGAAACCCTGATGCTTTCTAATTCCTCTCCGAATTTCTGGCAGTATGCCAGTGCCAATGAGCACCGTTTTAGTGACGTAATAACGAAAGAAGGGGTTTATATTTGCAAAAGGAACGTTTCGCATATTATAAATGTTGATAATGACAATGAAAAGATAACGGTTTCCAATCTTAAAGGGAACGCATTGTACCTGGTTATTATGAAAATGGAATGGAATGAAGATTATACCCAGAAAATAGAAAAGAAGAGAGAATTTATTAAAATTTCTTTTAAAGAAATGATGTTTAAAGAAGAAAAAAACTCCGGAGTCCGATTACCTGATGACAGTGGAAGAAACAAATATACCCTATGACAGGATGAAGGAGCAGGTCGAGAGAGAGCTGCTCCTTTATCTCGACAGCACCGGTTCTCCGGAAGCGATTCCCTTACCTGAGCTTTCTTATGAAAAAGGTACTACAGTTATTACCTTTCCTATGCCCGGGTTCACGGAAATAGTACTGTTTAATTACCTGTCATTAATAAAAAAGCATATTGAACATATCCGGGTCTATAATTTTGAGGATGGGCACTATGCTTTCCAGGCTTTGAACAGTAATATCTTTAATTCCGAAAATATTCTCGACAATATTAAAATCGAGGTTTTTTGCCTGGTTTCTACAAAAATGGAAATTTCGAAAAAAGGCAATCTCTCCCAGGAGGAGATTAACCTTACAATAGAATTATTTAAAACCACCTATTCGTCTGTTCGGGAGGATCCGGCAGTGCGGCTTCAAAAACTGGGAGCTTCTACGATAACCGGTAATGAAGGTATAAACTGGGATTATTTTGCCGGTTATGAAGAGGTTAAGCGGAAGATCCGGGAATCGATCATTCTTCCCCTTCGGAATTCCGATGTTTACGATTCTATCGCAAGGATGACACGGAAGGTTTTTGAGTCGAACAGGCCCAGGGCTATTTTGTTTGAAGGGCCTCCGGGGGTTGGAAAAACAACTGTTGCCAGGATTATCGCGGGAGAGGCAAATATCCCTCTTGTGTATGTACCAATTGAGTCAATAATGTCAAAATGGTACGGACAGTCTTCCCAGAATCTTTCTCAAATATTTGATGCCTGCGAAGATATGGGGGGAGCAATTATTTTTCTTGATGAGATTGATTCCCTTGCCGGTTCACGGGATCAGAACATGTTTGAGGCTACCAGGAGGCTTCTTTCCGTATTGCTCAGGAAGCTCGACGGAATTGACGCGGCCGAGAGTATTATTACTATTGGAGCCACAAACAGGAAATTTGACCTGGATCACGCGCTCATTAGCCGTTTCGACCAGACAATTTCTTTTCCGCTTCCCAATGCTTCTGAGATTGCTTCTATTTTCGGGAATTATGCCTGCCATCTTTCAAAAGAGGAGTGCGGTGTTCTTGGAGAACGGGGTGAAGGGCTGTCGGGAAGGAATATTAAAGATGTATCGGAATTTACCGAGAGAAGATGGGCCCGGAAGATCCTGGTTCAGAAAATGGAGCCCTCTCCTCCTCCTTTTGAGTATTATAAACAGACAATACGAATGTGGATAAATGATTCCGGAGAGAATGTGAATTAAAAATATTTAACCAGGAGAACCTCGTTTCCTATATCGTTGTACTCTATTTTATCGAATATGTCTTTTGTCATCATGATTCCCCTGCCGTGGGCCAGCACTTCATCGTTTTTCAGGCTAATTTTGGCGTTCAGCACTGTTTCATGGTCAAATCCCTTCCCTTCATCACTGATGGTATATATAACTTTTTCGGAATCAATAGAGTATTCTATCTTAACCTGTTTGTCTCCGTACCGGGGATCGCTGCGTCTGCTTGCGATAAAATCGAAATAATTATTATTCATAAGAGCCCTGGATTTATCGTTAAAAGTAATATTGAGATTCCCGTGTTCAATTGCGTTGATAATTATTTCCCTGAGTCCCACCCGGAGCAGGCCAACCTTTTTGGGCTGCATATATTTTACCAGGTTCCGGGTTATTCGCTGGGTAATTTCTTCCGCAGTAAGCAGGTAATTCCCAATAGAGAATTTTTGTTTTTCAAACACGAAATATTTCAGTAATGTGTCTTCAAGGGCACTGGAGGCTTTTCCAAGTATTTCGCTCCTGCCATTTGTGTCAATGTATTCCAGGGTTACTTCCACCTCTTTTGGTTCGGAAATTATGGGTGAAATAAAATTTGCCCTGAATTTGATGGGGGATCTCTCCTGCGCGAACTGTTCCAGTTTTTCACGAACCAGCTCTTTGCCCACATTAATACCGTTTGGTTCTTCATAGATAAGATCGAAAAAATTTATTGTCTCCACTGCTTCGGGCAGGATTTTTAATTGTTCTTCTATGGCCTTGTTTGCCGAGAGCAGGTTCCAGTGTTCATCCAGGGAGAAAAATATATCGTGTGAGCCCTCCACAATGCGCCGGTATTTTTCCTGTGCTTTGATTACCTCGGCCTGTGCCAGTTTCTTTTCCCTGTTTGTGAGGTTGATCCGGTCTGCCAGGGCAATGGAGAGCAGGGTTACTTCCAGGGCGGAACCGATCTGTATGCCGTATTCCGTAATAAAGACCGATGGGATGATATTCAGTTTGTTTAAGGCGAGCAGGAGTATACCGCATAAAAAGCTAACCCAGGCAATGAGGAAAAAACGGGCGGGAAGATATCCCTTTTTCATACAGAGGAGACCGGCAATCATGATCGTTGGTGACGATATAACCATAAGGATCATGCCCAGTTTTATGGCAATAATGTAATTCCCCAGCAATGAATAGAGCATAAGAAAAATTGAAAAGGGAACCAGGGAAAAGAGAATTTTGTTCATGGTTGGCGCGTATTTTTTTAACTGTAAAAAGCTCTGGGAAAAAAGGGTCATCCACATTGCCGTAAACCCAATGAGCACCGGGGTGCTCAGGTTATGCCACCAGGGAAACCCAGGCCAGAGGTATCTGTATGCTAGGCCGTTATATGACATCTGTACAAAGGCGTATGAAATAATATAGATTACATAAAATAAATAGCTTTTATCCCTGGTGGAAAGAAAGAGGGAAAAATTATAGAATATCATAACCAGGAGTATGCCGTAATAGATCCCAAAGGCGTATTTTTCTTCCATTACTTTTTCGGTAAAGGCTTTTTGGGACCGCATGGTTACGAGAAGCTGTTTAAAAGAAGCCCCGCCATAATGAAGATATATTTGTTGTGTCTCTTTTTCGTGCAGGGGCAGTTCAAATATGAATTTTCTATACTGGTATTCCCGCTGAGAAAAGGGAAGACTGTCCCCGGTTTTCTTTGTTGTAAGGTTTCCGGAGGAATCAAAAGCGTACAGTTCAAAGATATTAATATGAGGATAATCGAGTTCCAGGAGCCAGGTCTCGTCACGATTGCTGCTGTTGTGTACCCGGAACCGGAGCCAGAACCCGGTTGTTGAGAACTCATACGTAAGGCTTTTTGTTTTGCCGGGTTCAAACCGTTTAGCTGTTCCGGGTTTCCGAATTTCTTCAATGGTAAGAGAATCTTCCGGATCTTCCAATATTTCCAGGTAGGGTTTTAGTGAGTATTCTTTCCCTGTGCTGTCCAGGACCAGGGTTTCGGGCGCGGGCTCCGGGCTATGGTTATCGGCATGAGTGCTCTTATTTTTCGCTGCTGGTACCGCTATAATCGGAGCGAGGATGAGCATCAGCAACAGGATTTTTTTTACGAACCGGATCATTTTCCTATTGTACCTTTTAGTTTGATAAAATACTATAAGGGATGTTTAATATAAAATCAAGTTTTATTTATGCAAGAAAGAATGAATGCTGTTCTCCGGAGCCCGGGGAGCTGAAGTTATGAAAATTTTTAAAAAAATACTGCGATTTATCCCTGCGGTTCTTATTAGTCTTCTACTTTTTGGCTTGCTTGCCTGGAGCGGGCTGCTTTGAATACGGCTCTTTCTTGTTGTCTTATGCTTTGGTGTCGCTGTATAAAAGAGTTTTTTGCCGATTTATAAAAAAAATCGCTTTTTTTACTTCACGTTTTTGTTTCTCATTCCTTTCTAATTCACAATTATCTGTTTAAGGCAGCCGGAAGCCGGAACGTATTAATACTGTACTAATGGAGAGTTTGTATGAATGATATCAAAAAGAAGAAATTGCATCTTTCGCAGGACGAAATGATAAAGGATTTGATCCTTGATTATCCGGAAGACGCCCTGGAGTATTTACATCCTGAAATTTTTAAACGATATGGCCGTCCTGTAAAAACGAGTGTTACGCTCCAGGAGAACAAGAAATATTCTCATTACGATCCAAAGAGAATAAATGATATCGCTATCTTATATGAATTTAAGGGCGGGGAAAAGGTTGTGCTTCCCCTGGTTGAGCACTGGTCGGATAAAAACCAGTTTGATATACACCGCCTTGCGCACTATATGATAGACCTTGATAAGCGCTACCCGGACTATGAAAAATGTCCTATTGTACTCTTTACGGACCAGTCGGATACCTGGTATACACAGCCGCAGTCTGAGATTGTTATACAGTGTCTTGATACGGTATACCTTAAATTTGAGTATATAATGGTGCGGTTAAAAGCAGATGAAGCGGAACAGTACAGGAGAACAAAAAATAAATTTGTGGCGGTATTGCGTTCGGTAATGGCCCGGGAAGCGGATGAAAAAATAATTTTAGCGATTGACTTTATAAAGCATTATTTGTATCTTGAAAGTGATGTAAAGCTGTTGCGAAAACATATCGACATTATTTGTTTCTACTTTGACCTGGAAGAGGAAGAAACAGGAGAGATATTACAATTATTGTCAAAAGGAGATGGAGAAAAAATGGGTAGTTTTATTGCTGCAATGGATGAGTTTTTAGAAGAAAGAATTGAAAAGAGAATTGAAAAGAGAGTTGTAGAGCAAGTTGAAAAGAGACTGGAAAAGCAAGTTGAGAAGAGAGTTGAAAAGAGAGCTATGGAAAAATATAAACTGGGAAAACTTGAAGATGCAGCTAAAATGATTGAAAAGGGATTCAGTATTGAAGATGTGTTCGACATAACCGGGTTAAGCAGGGAAGACCTGGAACGGGGAGGGCTTCTCGCCTGATTAGACCTTTTTATAATCCTCATAATCCTTCCTTATCCTGTTTTTCGATTGACGAAACAAGCCTGCTTGTGCTATAAATACTTATTGCCATTTCCCCTCTTTTTTTTAAAAGTGGATAATACCAAACAAAAAAAGGATACATACCGTGGAACGAACAATCGCAAGCAGTCTCTGCCGCTTTAAAGTGACAGATGAACACCTGGTTACCGACCGCCTTGTAAAGGCACAGATAGCACGAGCTTTTGATGAAAACAGGTGCTATGAATTTTATACAAGAAAAGATATTGTTGAAACGATCAAAGCAGGTGAGCCGGTAGATGCACAAATAGACCGGTTTGTTGATATTCGAAATAATATTTTCGATAGCATTTCCGGCGGAGACCAGACAATCAAGACCAGGCTCATGAGTGATACACGCCTGTCTTCACGCCTTGTTGCGGCACTGACTTTTTTTCACCAGGCAATTGCAGAGGGAGAGTTCAGCTCCATAGTCGACAGAAGAATTGTTATAATTAAAGAGCTTCCGGGAGTTCCAACCATTCATCATGTCTCCCGGGAATCAACCGTAATTGCCCATGTGGGGCAGGGCGCGCCCTGGACAGAGATGCCCTCTATCTACCTGGGACTAAAGACCTTTGATGCCTTAACCGCGGAGCAGAAAAAGGGAAAAACCGAGCTTTTTGAAGCATTTAAACTTCTTCTAATGGTAGAAGAACGGGCAATTGAGACAGGATATTCCCACGCCGTAGCCTATCCGCCGAATGTTTCAAAGGCCCTGGTTTACCTGGTAGACGAGGTAATCAAGAACGCGACCCAGTACGAAATGGAAGAAGAGATCCTTCCTGAAAAGAAAGAGATCAAGGGGTTTACCGCGACAAACCGGAAAAACCTGCTCAGGGACTTAAATGCCAGGGTCAAGGACGATGAACTTAATTTTGATTATGAGAAGAATTTAAAAGCACTGAAGTCACTGGAGCGGATGGCGCGCCAGTATAAGAAAGCGAATGATGCGGAATCGCTGCGGGAGGTGATCCGTCTCCTGGTTGCGGCCTCAGGCCATGATTTACATGAGATCCGGAACCGGGCAAACCTCATACTTGACAGGGCCTTTGCCCCAAAAGAATTTGACGCTCCCCTGGCAACACGGTTTATTAATCTTTCAATTGGTGATGAATATAAATTTGAATTTGAACTCCCCGATGAAAAGGGCAAATATTTTATACGGCTCTGGAAAAACAATTCATCAAAAAGTATTTTTCTGCAAAAGGATATTCAATTTTTTGATGTTCCCCTGGTATTAAACAGCGAAAGAGGTCTTTTTACGGCAAAGTATTCATTTGAAAAATACGGACATTTTGATTTTGCCATAGCCAGGAAGAAGCAAAAGAACATTGAATGGGTAAACCTCCACAGAACCAGCGGAAGGATCAATGTTATTCCCGATGTAAAGGGCGAGATTATCCTGGAAATATTCATCGATATTCACGGCCACACCAAAGCCTACTGGCGGGTCGATACCGATTCACCCGGCCTTGTTTACAATGAGAATGGGGAAGTCATTCGGCTGGGCTGTTTCTCCGACATTGCCGCTCACCTGGAAGATCTAAAAAAGCGCTACAGTATAACAGTCATTTATCTGCTGGGAGTTCAGCAGCGGGGTACCAACAGGATCGACTGGGCCCCTGAAGCCTCATCGCCTTCTCCCTTTTCTCCAATGAGCCTGGTAGATATAGATGTCAACCTGGGAGGAGAAGAGGAGTTTGGCAAACTGGTAAAAAAAGCCCATACTCTTGATATTAAAGTCGTAATCGATATAGTACCGCATATTAACCGGAGAAGTGACCATCTTCCCGATGAACTGGTTGCTTTTACCTATGATCTAAACGGCAACCTGGTTCCCAGGTCGGCAACGGACGGCAGGTACGGATCATGGGATGACGGCAAACTGTTGAATTACCGGAAGTTTGAGGTCTGGGAATGGCTTGCCAATTCTATTATCACCTTGATCGAGAAGTTTGATATTGACGGGATACGGTTCGACTCAGCTCACGCTGTTCCCATAATGATGAAAAAAAATAACTATCTCTATGATTACAGCAGGAAAAGAACCCATGAAGAGATGGTAGAGGGCGGGATCATTGTTAATGAAAGGGAGTTTGAGCACTTTATAACAACAGGATATTATGATTGCGCCTGCCGTGACCAGGTAGCGGTACCGCTTCATTATTACCTGATGCTTAATATTGAGAGAAAACTCAAAGAGAAGAAAAAGGACTTTTTCCTGCATATTGCCGAATGTTTCTGGGGGCATGAACGGTTTTTAACGCGTACCGGTCTTATTCCCTATAATTCTTCGCTCTTTAAAATATGCGAGAATATTATTCACGGGAAAACCGATGTCCGGGAGATCTATCATATTTATGATAATTATTTTCCTTCGGTCCTTCCTGAAGGAACAGAGCTTCTCGGCATACTGGGAAACCATGATGAGCGGAGAGCGCTTAATACCTTTGGACAGCGGGGACTAAGGGCTGCGGTTGCTCTCAGTATTTTTATGAGCAATATTGTTATGGACTATGAAGGGAGCGCTGAAGGAGAAGGCTGGAAGGTTTATCTCGATAATATCTATGTTAACTGGAACCAGTTTGAGGATGCAGCGCATCGAAGCCTGGAATTGTTTTACGGGGAATGGTACCGCTTTCACCGGAGCGCGAAAGGGAACGGATACCTGGTGTGGGCCAACAATCATATGGCTGCTGCTGCCGTTAAGTTCGCGGACCAGGTCATATGGGTTGGGGCCTTTAATTTTGCCGATTCAAACCAGTCGGTATCGATACAGTTCGACAATCCTACACTGCCAATTGATGATAATAACTATTATCGATTGACCGATCTTTTATATTCAAATATTACCGGGCAGCATAGCTATTATAAGGGAAGTGAACTTAAGATTTCGAGAATAAATACCATTGTTGCTTTTACGGACCGGGTAAAACTTCTGAAACTGGAAGAAGTTAAGGTCGACGATTATTATCTCGATTTTATCCGGGATTCTTTTTTCCGTTTATGTGAGCTTGCCGACATGGAAAAGATCTATTCAAATTTAGTATTCCACGAGATCGTACGGCATAGTGATTCCTTTGAGAGTATATCGGGCTTTATAAAAGATAATCTTATTCCTCTATTCTGGGAAGAACAGAGAGACATTCTTGAGTTTGGTCTAAAACGGGTAACCTTTTATTTATATAAAGACAATGTCATCGACAGTAAAACCCTGCTTGATTACAGCAAAAAGATGGCAAATAGTGATGATGAAATAATGGCCGAACTCGGTAAGGCGCTCATTTATCACAATGAGATGGGAGCGGTTGTTTTTATGTCTGCTGAGGCCGAGCCCTTTTCAAAAAGCGGCGGTTTGGCTGATGTTGTGTATGAATTACCCAGGGAACTGGTGAAACTGGGCGAGGAAGTCTATGTTATTACCGGCTATTACCGGCAGGGAACCGACAAAGCTCATAAAAAAATGACCGATGCCGTGGAAAAATACGGGGTGGAATATACCGGTAGAAATGTCCGGTTTATGATCCGGAACACTGAATATGAAGTAGGAGTCCATTCTGCGGACGTGGAAGGAATTCGCTATTATCTTCTGGATCATTACGAGTTTTTTGATGGTCTTTATTGGGGAGTTACTTCAGAGGAAAAACTGAGAAGAAGGGTTGCCTTTGCCCGTGCTTGCGCGGAAGTGATCGTCTGTTTTAACCTGAATCCTCATTTTACTTTTACCAATGACGCCTTTGCCGGTATTTTTAACGGAATTGTACGCAGTGATCACTATTATTTAAATAACCCTAATTTTCAAAGAAATACTTTTTTGCATATTATTCATAATGGCGGGTGGCAGTACTTTGACGCCTATGAACGGTATGAAGAGCTCTTTGATCTCTTTGATCTTTTTAATCTTGAGTCATGGCGGGGACAGGATTTTGTCGATCCGGTTCACCCGGAACGGTTAAGCTGTATGGCAACGGGAATTCGTTTTTCCGACAGGACCATAACCGTAAGTCCTTCATACGCGAAACAGATTGAATACGCTTCCGATGGTCTTGAGCATATTCTTCAAAATGTTCTTGGGATCAGTAATGCCGTAGGGAGCGATTTTAGAAGTAAGATCGATATTCGTTTTAATAAATCGGGATTTGTGGAAAGAAATTATTCCAACCTGGTAGACCATATCAAGGGGAATAGTGAACTCAATGAAAAGGTTTCATCCCGGTACCCGGAACTGTTAAAAGATCTTGATTGTATCAATAAAATAGATGATGAGAAGAGACGGTATATTCTTACCAGGATGAGAAATAAATTGATGCTCCAGCTTGAGCGGGGACTGGATGTAGACCCCGACAAAATTCTTTTTTCCATGATACACCGTATCTCCGAGCAAAAAGGGTTCCAGCTTCTTCTTGAAGCATCGGAAGGGATCTTTAATACCCTGGGTATCCAGGCTGTAATTGGCGGAGCCGTGTCAGCGGGAGACCGGCGGGCCGAAGAGATCGCCCACGGGCTCTACTTGCTGGGCCGGTACTATCCAAACAACGCCAATGTTTCAATTGGATTCCAGGATGTGAGTGTCCCGCTTCTTTCGTCCGACCTGTTTGGAATGCCGTCAATGCACGAACCGGGCGGAATATCGCAGCTTGAAGCCTTTGCTGCCGGGTGCCTGGTGGTTGCCAGGGCTACGGGAGGACTCCGGGATACGGTATTCCCGGTTCGGCACGAAGGAGACAATGTAGAAGGGAACGGGTTCCTTTTTTCCGACTTTTCTTCCTGGGCTTTTTATGACGCAATGGAACGGGCCGCGGCCTTTTATAAAAATAGTGATGAAGATACAATATACAAAGCCAGGATAAATGCCGAAAAGTCACTCTATTTTTGGGACAACCCGGCAAGAAAATATGTTGAGGAAGTTTATAATATGACCGAAACGGTGAGGATACTATAAAAAAGTTTAAACTTCAAACCTCAAACTTCAAACTAAAAACAATGTTTCTAAAAAAAACAACATTATGTTTTCTAACAATAATACTGTGCGTCACGTCTATATCGTGTCTTACTCCTCAAAAGAAAAACGGTACAAACAGTAATGCTAATGCCGGTGCTGAAGTCGCGGCAGTGCTCAACAAAATTTCAGGGGAGCCTGTTGTTCCCCGGGAAGCAAACAGGATTTTTATTCCTCCTTTTAGCAATAGCGCCAGGGAAGAAGGTTTTCCGGGTAAGCTGCTTTTGCGGATAAAGAATAAGATCAACATGGACGGCAGGCTTACGGTAGTGAACAGCAAAACCAATGCTCACCTGCTGCTTCGTGGCGGGGTTACGGGCTACCGGGTCCAGGGAGTTGAATATGATGGTTTCAGGAAGCCGGTAAAAAAGCGCTTGTGGGTTACGGTCTCTGTTCAGTTGACCAATTTGAAGAAGGGAAAGGTCATTTTCTATGAAAGGAATATTCAATCCTTTAAAGCCTATTCCGATGTGGTCTTTCCCATTATCAGTGATTCGCAAGCGGAAGAATCCGTACTTGAAGACATGGCCAAACGGATCAGTTTGAAAGTAATTACCGGGTGGTATACCGAACAGATGACAAATATTGAAAAAGGTGAACAGTAAATGGCAGAGAAAACCCAGAATTCGAAGCAATTTAAGAAAGAACTGGATAATAAAAAATTAGAGAATTTGTATCTTTTTACCGGGGAGGAAGAGGGAGAAAAAGATAAATATATACGAAAGATTATCGATCTAACCTTTTCTTCTGAGGAGGATAAGGTTAATTCTGTTGGGCGTTACTATATTGAGAGCAATGACAAAGGGGAATTTATGGCAGCTGCCGAATTTGCTCTTTCTCAATCAATGTTTTCCAGCGAACGGGTTTGTATTATCCGGAATATTGACAATCTAAAAGCTATAGCCGCGAATAAACGAATCTTCCTTGATCTTGTGGAAGGATTACCCACAACTACCAGGTTAGTTATGACAACAGTGAAAAACAGCGCCCCGTCTTTTTTCTCTTCCGCTATTATAAAGCAGGTTAAGGTTGTTCAATTCTGGCGGTATTTCGACAGTGATATTTATAACTATATCCGTATTTCGATTGAAAAATTTGGCATGAAGATAGAAGAAAGAGCGCTAACTCTTTTAATTGAACTAACGGGAAGGGATATTAAAAAAGTAGATGACGCGCTTGAGATGATTAAATATTCCGGGGAGCAGGGAGCGGTTACTCCCGCCATAATCAAGAACCTTATCCAGGATGTAAAAACCGTTTCCGTATTTGATTTTGTGGATCTTTTGTTTAAAAAGGACAAACAGTCTCTCAACCTTTTAAAAAAGCTGGTAGACGACGGAACCGCCGACCTCCTGGTTCTCAGTATGATTACCAGGCAGGCAGAGATGCTGGAAAAGTATTATTACTGGACTGCTGCCGGAGAATCTGTTGATGAGGCCATGAAAAAGAGCGGGATCTATGGCAAGAACAGGGATAAATTCCTGCAATATACACGATTTTACCCGGCAGCAAAAACAGCGAAATTATTCCCTCTTCTTTCAAAGACCGATTACCGCTTAAAGAGTTCCCGGCTCTCTTCAAGCCTTGTTTCAAACCCTGTATTTACTCTTGTCACCCAGATGATATTTTTGTAGAAATTCGTGTATCGACGAGAGAGTCTCAAGCATCTCTTCCATCAGGTAAAAATATTCTTGTTTTACCTGCTGGAAGAGATACTTGAGACTCTCTAATTGATGTTTCTGATTCGTACAGGAGAAAAAGATATGCCGACAATATTGGGACATCTATTTGCCGCGATTCCGGTAAATATAACACTTTTGAACAGGAGAAATACGGCTCTTATTATTGTTCTTTCACTGGTATGCGCGGTGCTGCCGGACATGGATGTGATGACCTTTCGCCTGGGGATTCCCTATGAACACACCTTTGGGCATCGCGGTTTTTTTCATTCCATAACCTTTGCTGCGATTATCGGGCTCATATTCCCTCTTCTCTTTTTTCCTCGAATAAAAAGATTCTCTTTTCAGTTTTTTCTCCTTTTTTTGAATTTTTTTATTATAACAGCTTCCCATTCGGTCCTTGATGCCATGACAGACGGCGGTTTGGGGGTAGCGCTTTTCTCTCCCTTTAGCAATGAGCGGTATTTTTTACCCTGGCGTCCTATTAAGGTCTCTGTGATCAGTCTCCGGTATTTCTTTGATTATGGGGGATTGCAGGTTTTAAAGACGGAGTTCCTGTATATTATTGGCCCTTCGATCCTTTATACAGGTCTGTTTTTGGGTATACGAAGGATTTTTAAGATTTTTAAAAAGAAGAGTTAAACAGGACCATCAGGGGATGGTGTTGGTGTAGGTATTTGATGTACTGCTTTGCAGCTTATTTCCATCGGTATCGGTTATGGGGGAAGTTCCTGTTGTTACGGTTCTGATTCTAAAGGTGGTGTTGGCTGTATTAGTAGCGGAGAGACTCATGGTAAAAGTAGCGGTGTATGTGCCCGGGTTGTAACTCACTGTAAAAGTATTGGAACCGCTTGCTCCGGCGGAATAGCTTACTGCGTAATTAGCTTCAACATCGGTATTTTGAACATTTTCCGGGAAAGTGGCGGTAATGGTATCGCCGCTGTTGATGGCTCCCGTGCCTTGCCAGACAATGTAATCTCCAACCAGTTCATTGTACATATCGCTCTCGCATGAGAGAAAAAAGAATAATGCCGATAACAGTATATATAAGGTTTTTTTCATGCGCATAAACCAAAGATACAGAGGGAATCATTAAGAGTCAAGTTTTTAAAAGGGAATTGATTAAATATTGTAAGCGCTTAAAAATCGTGGGTGCAGCCTGTTGTGACAGTGCCACCCTCGCGGGGCGCGCACCCCCTCTTCAAAAGGCTGCGGAACTCGCATTCGCTCAAACAGTCCTCACCTTCTGAAGAGGGGTGCGCCCCCCGCAAGGGTGGCACTGTTACAACAAATGATGTTTCTCTCCCATTTTCCCGAGCGCACCAACATCGTCGCCCGGGATGCGTTTACTCCCTAAAAATGAGTACTACGAAATATTTGACCGGGAAGAGTAATATTTCGTTGACATAATCGGTAGTAAATCGTACCTTTTTATGAGCAAAATCTCAAAAACTGCTTATTACTGGATATTCCTATGGACGAAACGCAAAAAGATACGCCTGAGAAGAAGAAAAAGGGGTTCCGGATATCGATCGGGTTTAAACTTATATCAATTACATCGGTAATTCTTCTTTTTTCCCTCTCATTAATCATCTTCCTGGCAACCTATTTTTTTCGTGATGACTCAAAAACCAGGATCGATGAGAATAACCTGGACCTGGCACGGATTATTTCCCTGAAAGTAAAAGCCGATATATCCTCCATTCATGAGAAGGCAAATCTTCTTGCGGCTGTTTTAATGGGAGAGTCCCGGACAGAGGAAGAAAAAGCGGTTTTTTCGGAGCTCATATTTAAAAAAGATAAAGACCTTGTTTTTATCGGCATAGCCGGGCAAAAAGGAAAAAATGTCCTTTCCATTAGAAACAGTATGGTTAACAGGCGGTTTTTACGGGAAAATAACCTTAGCCCAAAGGATCTTAAGCGAATAATCAATACCCATCAAAAAGTATACGCCAAAACCTTTGGAACGGAACCGGTGATTCATAATGTATCGCCCTATTTTAAACAGCCCGTAATTGGTTTGAGTTTTGCGTATATAAAAAAGACGGAAACCGCGGCTGAGTCCATTCTTATTGTATTTGTTCGAATGGACCGTTTTCAAGAGGCTGTACTATCGCCGGGAATAACAAAGACCTTTGTGGTAAACGGCAGCGGAGACGTTGTGGCTCATCATGATACATCCCTGGTTATGGCAAAGGCAAATTTAAGCAAACTTCCCATTGTGAAAGAAATGCTTACGGACTCTTCCGGGAACAAGCATTTTCCCTATGTTGATGAGCAGGGAGTCTCCTTCCTGGGAGCCTATCATGCTATTGGTTTTGCCGATGCCGGGGTTATTACAACAGTTGAAGAGGAAAAGGCATTTGAGGCCGTATCCCGCATGCAGCGGCAGAATGCGCTCATTACAATAATCGTACTCTGTCTCGCGATCATGATTGTATATTTTTTCGCCAAAACACTTACCAATCCCATTAAGAGACTGCTGTTTGGAACTTACGAAATTGAAAAAGAGAACTACGAAATAGAAATAAAGGCAACAACCCGCGATGAGATTGGCGAATTAACGGAATCCTTTGTGGAAATGGGCAACGGTCTTGCCCAGAGAGAACGGATGAAGATTGCTTTTGGAAAGTTTGTTCATAAAGATATTGCGGAAATGGCAATGAAAGGGGAGATCAAACTCGGTGGTGAACGAAAAGAAAACGTCGCCATATTTTTTTCCGACATCCGGTCGTTTACCGCTATTTCGGAAAAACTGGAACCCGAAGAGGTGGTTGAATTCCTGAATGAGTATATGACCAGGATGGTGGACTGTGTTAATAAAACAAACGGGACCGTCGATAAATTTATTGGCGACGCGATAATGGCATTATGGGGAGTTCCCGTATCCCACGGTAATGATACGGAAGACGCTGTCAATGCCTCACTGATGATGAGAAAAGCCTTACTGGATTTTAATGAGGGGCGCGGTGGTAAGAAAAAACCGCTTATTAAAATCGGGTGCGGAATAAATACCGGTCCTGTTGTTGCGGGACAGATTGGTTCCGAAGACAGGATGGATTATACCATTATTGGGGACGCCGTAAACCTGGCCTCCCGGGTGGAATCCCTGAACAAACCCTTTGGGACCGATATTCTCATCTCCGAAGATTCCTATAAACTGGTAAAAGATATTTATGCCGTAAAGAGGATGCAGCCAATCAAGGTAAAAGGGAAAACAAAACCCCAGCAGATTTACGCGGTACTGGGACGAAAAGATGATCCCCAATGTCCGAAATCGCTCAAGAGCCTGCGTAAGATCTTAGGGATCGATGAAAAAGCGCTTAAGAAACTTGACCCCAACGCGAAAGAAGAAAAATATGAAATGGTTAAGTAAAGATATTATTTTTTTGGTTGTGATGCTTTCTATTGTTGGAACGGCATCGGCACGGTTATACCTGGATTCACAACAACGGATCGGGCATAAAAAGACCGATGCCATTGGGACGATTACGTTTAAAAAGAAAACAGCAAAACGAAAATATAGCGAACAGGTTGTCTGGGAAACGGTACCTCAGAATTCACCGCTTTATAATTATGATTCCATTCGCACCGGGGACGATTCCGTTGCCGTGGTTCATCTTAAAGACGGAACGGAAATAGAGCTCGATGAAAACACCCTGATTATGCTGAGCCTGGCAGCCAAAAAGACCGACATAGATTTTACCATGGGAGCCATTGCCGCGCGAAAGGAACAAACCGCCGGAGACACTGCTTCCACGCTTTCTATTGCTTCAAAAGGAACAACCGTAGAGATCGAAAAGGGTGATATTAATCTTTCGAAAAAGGGAACCGAAGCCCTGGGGTTGAACGTTTCATCGGGATCGGCATCGGTTGTAACCAAACAGGGAAAGCAGCGCGTTGCGGAACATGAGAAAGCGCTTATTAGCAAAGGAACATCAAGAGTAGAAAAGGAATCATTTGTTCCCATTGCACCGGAGCCGAACCGCTATTATATTATTCCCCGGGGGAAAAAGAAGATCCGTTTTTCCTGGAAACGCAGTGGGAAAGGGAAACGTTTTAATGCTGTTTTTGTTGATATCTCTAAGAAGAGATCTTTTTCTTCAAAAACTGCTTCTATTCGCGTTCGAGGAACAAGCCTAACGAGATCCTTTCCTGCGGGAGCGTATTACTGGAGACTCCGGGGACGAATAAAGGGAAAAAAGAAACAGGAGATTAGTTCTGCGCATAAATTTACGATAGTAGGGGATAAACCGGCAGGGCTCACTCTTCCTGCCGGAAGAGCCCGGCTCTCCTATTTTAAGAAAAAACCAATGATCCGTTTCAAGTGGAAGAAAGCCCGGTATACCTCTTCATATGAGCTGGAAATCGCGAAAGATCCTGCTTTTAAAAAGAAGGTTAAAACAATAAAAAGTTCTTCCCTATCCATTGCAACGGATACGCTTGGTGCCGGAAGGTATTTCTGGCGTATTGTGTCGGTCTATCGTTTGTCCGGCAAGCGTTTAACGCTTGCTAGCGGAAGCCGCAGGATTCGCATCACACAAAAAAAGAAACTGGATCCTCCGCGGCTGATTTTTCCCGTTAAGAATGAAAAGAAGAGTTCACTTCTTGTGAAGAGCGGGCAGGCTGTATTTAACTGGAACGCCGATCCCGAAATTGCCCGGTATGAATTCCAGGTCTCCCGGGACCCGTCATTTAAAAAACTGGCGGCAGCAGAACGATCGAGCAGGAATTATATAGCCCTTTCAAAGCCGCTTCCCAATGGAAAGTATTACTGGCGGGTTGTGGGGATTACCGGGGACAAAACAAGGACTGCTCCTTCAGGTCCACGGAAATTTACCGTAGTACAATTTGAAAAGATTTCTCTTAACCAGCCAATCTCGGGAGCAGTTATTGATTCCGCTTCCGGAAAGATACGCTTTTCCTGGCGAGATCCAAATGGAGGAAAAAATTACCTGCTCCGGGTGTATAGCGATAAAAAATTAACGAAGAGTGCTGCGGCAGTAAAGACTAAAAAACAGCAGGGAAGAGCAGCGCTTTCGGGAACAGGGACGTTTTTCTGGAAGGTTCAGCTCAGGGACAAGCGGAATACCGTGATCGCGGAAAGTAATACCGGCTCCTTTAACATCGCCGGAGCCTTGCCAGGGCCAAAAATATACGCGCCGAAAAACCGCGCCATTGTGGATGTTACCTATAGAGATAAGCTTACTTTTTCCTGGAAACCAGTTCCCGGTGCAAGCCATTATACAATTGCTATTTATCAATTCGCCGGAGCCTATAATAAGCTCATTTATACAGGTGAGACGAAAGCTTCGAAATATATCTTTTCCCGGTTTGAGCTCCTGGATACCAGTAATTTTTTCTGGGAATTGCAGGCTATTCGGCGTTCCCGGGGAGGGACCGTGAGCCGTAGTAAAAAAACGAAATATTATTTTAGCATTGCAATTAAAAATATACTAACAAAGCCTGAGTTGTCATCAACGGTAATATATGATAAAAAATAAAAAAATAAAATTCCTGAAAGCTTATATCCCGGTTTGCCTGCTGGGGCTCAGTATTATACTGTTCTCCGGCTTGCCGCTTCTATCCCGGGAGCCGGTTAAACCGGTAAATCCGATTGACCGGATTGAATGGAAAAAAGTTCCCCGGGCATTTCAATATTATGTTGAAATAAAAGACGCGAGAGGAAAGCTCATTGTCCGGACCTATACGAAGAAAAATTATTACGACAAGAAATTAAAACCGGGAGTTTACCGGGTCCGGATTACGGTACGGAATAAATTGAACAAAAAAGCGGGCAGGTCGAATTGGTTCCGGGTAGTTGTAAAAAAACCGGTAAAACCGGTTTTTTCGTCACTCTCGGAAGTGAAGTTTTCATTGGAAGAGACTTCCCGGGTGATTACGGTAAACGGTGAGAAATTTGAAAAAGGGTGTATTGTTTTTCTAAAAAAGGAGGACAGGGAAATATCCCCGGAAAAAACAAACTATCATTCAAACGAAAAAATTTCTATTATTGTTAATCCCTCTGAGATTGGAGAAGGGCTTTACGACCTGGTAATAATCAATCCCGGTGGAGAGTCTATGACCGAACCCGGGATCATTGAAATTAGTACACCGGAGCCTCCGAAGGTTTCCGGTACCGCTGATACAGCCGATGTGGTGGCTGTGAAAGATCCCGTGGAAGATCCTGTGAAAGATCCCGGAAAAGAGAGCAATGAGAAAGCAGCAGTTACCGATGGCCTCCTTGATCTTCACGGGCTTTATGTTGGGCCCGGCTATGTCTATTCTGTTGTTTTTCCCGAGTGGAACTCGTATATTGATAACGCCTATCTTGGAATAAGTCTTTATGGCGGGTATGATCTTAATAATTTTGGTCTGTTAAAAAAAATACCGGTAGTAAATCAAATGGGAGTTGAAGTGGAGTTACTTTTTGTCAATTATCCCTGCACGCCGAGCTCAACGCAGCAGAACAGTTCCATGACCGCGCTCTTCTTTGCTCCCGGGCTTTATTATAAAGAAAATTTTTCACTCCCGGTCGATTTTTTAATACGGGGTGATTTCGGCTTTGTCCGTTCCTTTATTAATACCGATAACGAGACAACCGGTTCAACTGCTTCTTCATCCGATTATTATTTCAGCCTGGGGCTGGCTGTTCGATGGGTCTTCTTAGACTATTTTTTTATTGAGGCAGGAGCCGATTACCGGCATATTTGTTATATAAATAGTAATGATATTAAATCGTTTTGTCCCGTGCTGCGGGCCGGAGTGAGATTATAGACAGGGGGAATTTGATGATAGATAAAGACGGACGTGAAACAAACGCCCTGTATGCGAATATTGGGAAAATAATTACTTCATCCCTTGAACTGGACAAGGTCCTTGCGGGAATAATGGATGAAGTACAGTTGTATTTTGCCCCGGAAAACTGGAGCCTTATACGCCTCGATCATGAGAGCAGACAGCTTACGTTTGTGATCCTGGAAGGGGCCGACCTGAATGAAGTTGGCCCTTTAAAACTTGAGCTTGGTGAAGGGATTGCCGGAGTAGTTGCTCAGACCGGTGAATCGATTTTTGTTCCCGATACTTCAAAAGACAGCCGTTTTTCCGACAGGGTCGACAATATTTTGGGATTTAAGACCAGTTCTATTATCGCGGTTCCGCTTTTGTATAATGATGAGGTTTTTGGGGTTCTTGAAATAATCAACCGCCAGATTGGTAAAAATTTTACCGAAGAGGAACACCTGGTTTTAAAAACAGTGGCCGATTTTTCCGCCATTGCTATTTATAACTCTTTGTTGTATGAAAAAGTCCTTTCCCAGAGTATCACCGATTCTTTAACCGGCTTGTATAACCATCTTAAATTGAATTCGATTATTGAAGAGTGGGAACAGCTGGAAAACCTGTATCGAAGAATCGATGATGGTCTTGCGGAAGTTCAGGTTGTGTACCTGGATCTTAATGACTTTAAAACAATTAATGACCGTTTTGGCCACCGGGAAGGCGATAGCGTTCTTGTTGAAGCGGGAAAGGAGTTAAACAGGATCGTTCGGAACGAAGACCTGGTGTTCCGGATTGGAGGAGATGAATTTTTAGCCCTGGTTAAAATTTCCCCAAAAGACGACCTCCATGCTGCAAAAGAACGATTGGCAAAACAATTAGCCGCGTGGTCGTATTCAAACGAAGCGAAAGATTATTCTATTGGTTTTTCCTTCGGCATTACTGTGGGGCCGGTGAACCAGGTAAAAGAACTGATTAACCGGGCCGACAAGGAGATGCTGGCATATAAAAAAGAACATAAATTCGGGAGATGAGGGGTTACCGGATTTTTCCGGCAAGTTTCCCCCCGGCAGTTATTACCACCTGTATTTGCCTGTCATTGAGATAGATGCCCCGGGCAGTAAGATCGTTAACCGAACCGCTCAGGGTACAGGCTTTCCCAACCGGGATTTTTGCCAGGGCAGTATTCAGTTTGCCCTGCACCGCGTCTACCTTCTTGCGAAGAGAAAATTTCAGTTTTGGCTCTATGACCTCAAGCAGGGTACTATGCAGCAGCCAGTCCGCGCTTTTTACCAGTAAATTATTTGTATCAACATCGTAATTGATTTTCGTGATTTTTAATGTTTTGCCCATTGGATCAAAGACCGGCTTGCCTGCTGCGGTGAGCCGCGCTTTAAAACCATCGCCTATGCCCGGGCGTTTTACTTTGACAGTAAAGGCAACAAAAACAAGGTCTCCTTTCCCGTACATATCGCTTTTGCTGATATGTATTTTAGTAGTCTTCTTCACGGTAAAGACTTTGCCGTCCATTTGTTCTGCCAGAAGTTTTTTCGCGTCTCCATAGGCAAGAGATACGGGGAGAACAATCCGGAAAGAGTTGTCCGGGTGCGCGGAAAGGGTTAGACCCGGCAGGGAAGGGGGAGAACCGGGACTGGGTTTTGCCCCGATAACGGTTTTAATAAGAACACTGACTCCGGCGTTTACTATGAGTTTTTCACCCAGGGCATTGGGCATTCCGGCGTTAATGGAGACCGGTTTAATGGAGATCCAGAGAGGCGGTTTTTTTCGCACGGAAACCGGCTCTGCCAGCTTTTTCCATACCGGTTCCAATTGGTTCCGCACCTGAACAACTTTTTTTATGGCTTCATCGAGCTCAGGAAATATTTCGTTCAGCCGGGATTCAACGGCTTTTTTTATGAACCGGTCGATTGAAAATTCAACTCCTTTGATGTTGATGCTGGCCGGTCCGTTCCATACAAGATTCCTGCCGGAGTCTATTGAAACAGACCAGTCCGTGCTAAAGCGTATTGGGGTTTTAATCCGGACAGAGAGGTCGGTTGAAAAGTTTTCACTGTGCTTTATTGGCAGGGTAATAGTGCGGCCGAATTTTTTGATCTTTTTTTCCGCTTTAATCTCAAGAGTGCCGTTTATTTTTAAGGGGATATCGGCTGCGATTGTCCCGGAAAGGGCGGATATGGCAATGGAGCCGTTCCTTTTTACGGAAAATTTCCCTGTGGCATTGGCCGATATTTTAATTCCCGATTGAGAGTGAAGTACCTGGGGAATCTTTTGATTAATAATTCCGCTAATTCCGGCTATTGGTATCTCAACAGGAATGTTAATAAGCGATGGTTCCGGGGGCGGCATTTTCATGGGTTTACCCGGTTTGATGACCTGTTTTCCGCAGCTTACCGACAGTATGAAAATTAAAATAATAGCGTATTGCAGCAAGAGTTTCATTGTGTCCCTCCAATTATTTCAGGAAAGTCCGGAGCAATTATGATGAGTAGTATATATGATTTTTATCGGTTTGCAATGATTTTTTATTTTTTAGTATGTATTGCAAGCCGGAAAACCCAGGCAGCCTCTTCCAAAGGGAGAAACAAGAATATTTTTACCCTTTGGAAGAGGCTGCCTGGGTTTTCCTGATATCGTAATAATAGCCTAAAAATTTAGACTGCTAATTGTTGTGGCTTTTACAGTTCTTTACCCAGGTTAAAGGCTTTTAAATTCATATCGATGAATTTTTCTTTAACAAGCGACTTGATGGCTACTTCCCATTGGGCATCTTCAAATTCCAGGTGAGTGGAAAGAAGACCCAGCATTACAATGTTGAGAGCCTTTTTATTCCCTGTTTCTTTGAGCGCTTCCCTGGTATCGACTATTTTCTGGTTTTTTACGTTTTTGGAAATCCACTCTTCAAGATCCGGGGGATATTCCATAGCGCCGGTTTGTACCGGCGCGGGATCAATCCTGTCATGGTTAATCAGAAGAGTTCCTTCGGGAGCAAGATACTCAAGCTTTCTCATACTTTCCAGAAGCTCCAGGGTCACAATATAGTCGGCAGTCCCTTTCTCAATAAGAGGAGAGTAAACTTTTTCACTAAACCGTACATGGCAATCAACGCTTCCGCCCCGCTGGGCCATGCCGTGAACTTCCGATTCCTTTACGTCGTACCCGGCATTTTTTGCCACTTCCATTAATATTTTACTGGCCAGGATAACTCCCTGGCCGCCGACACCGGCAAATATAACATTTTTCATTACACAACCCCTTACTTTTTTAGAATACACTTTCGTACTGTAATAATCACCGATGGTTCTCTTGCCGCGGTCTCTTCTCTGACTACTCGCTCAAGCTCATCAATATTTTTTGGATCTACCGTTACAACCCGTTTTACGCCGCATGCCTTTACCATCATTTCAAGGTCCAGTTCATGGGTCTCTTCACCCATAAGCGTAATTCCCGTGCCCGGGTGCTCCTGGTGACCGGTCATGGCCGTGCCCCTGTTGTCCAGGATCATGACTGTACCGGTTCCCTGGTTGTATACCATGTCAATGAGCGGGGTGATTCCGGAATGAACAAAAGTAGAATCTCCAATGACGGCAACGGATTTGGAGGCCATCTCTTCTCCATGAGCCTTTTCAAATCCCAGGTGCATGCCAATGCTGGCTCCCATACAGCCCTGAGAATGCATGGCGGAATAGGGGGGCAGAACTGCCAGGGTATAACACCCAATGTCCCCGTTTACCGTAAGGTCCAGTTTTTTCAGGACATTAAAGACAAATGCGTGTGGGCAGCCTTTGCAGAGTCCCGGAGGCCGCGGCGGCAGCGCGGAATGATAGGGATCTACACTGACGTTTATTTCTTTTTTGTTAAGTGCCCGGTCTACAATTTCCGGGGTCAGTTCTCCAAGCATGGGGATAATTTCTTTTCCAATGGCAGAATGTCCCAATGCCTTAACATAATCTTCAATAAAAGGGTCCAGTTCTTCCACAATATAGAGTTCATCTACCGCTTCGGCAAATTCTTTGATGAGATCATCGGGCAGAGGCCATACCATACCGATCTTTAAGACCGAATCATTTGGACAGGTCTCTTTTACGTACTGGTATGCCACGCTATTGGTTATGATACCCCGTTTTTTCTCTCCCCATTCGATCCTGTTGAGACCTGAAGTATTGGAATACTCTTTGAGTTTGATCAACTGCTCTTCGATTATTTTATGCCGCGGCCGGGCATGAGCAGGGATCATAACGTATTTTTGCGGGTTCCGCTCAAAGTCTTTGACCGGAATATCTTTTTTTTCTTCAATTGAAACAATCCCCTGGGAATGGGCAATCCGTGTTGTTATTCGAACAATAACGGGCCTGTCGAACTGTTCCGAGATATCGAAAGCCAGTTTGGTGAACTCCTTTGCCTCCTGGGGACTTGATGGTTCTATCATGGGGAGTTTGGCAGCCCTGGCAATATGCCTGTTGTCCTGCTCGTTTTGAGAGCTCCATGCTCCGGGATCATCGGCATTAATAATTACAAAACCGCCGTTTACCCCGGTGTATGAGAACGTAAAGAGCGGGTCTGCCGCCACATTAAGACCAACATGTTTCATGGCAGCCATTGCCCTGGCCCCGGCAATTGACGCGCCGGCAGCAACTTCAAGGGCAACCTTTTCGTTTGGCGACCATTGAGATTTAATATTTCGATGATTATGAGCAACAGCTTCAAGGATCTCCGTACTGGGGGTTCCCGGGTATGCTGTAGCAACATGGCAGCCTGCTTCATAGGCTCCACGCGCTATTGCTTCATTTCCAAGTATAACCTTTTTTTGCATTAAAATTCTCCGTTATTTGAGTTTTATTACCCAATAATATCTATCTTGCTAACTATATTATAGCCCTCTTTTTTGAGTGCTTCTTTTGCGGATTCAATATCATCAAACTTGAATATCATAACTGCTTTATCCCCTCTCATCTCCCTAAAAGCATACATATATTCAATATTTAAATCATCATTGTTTTTACCCTTTATTTTGCTAAAGGCATCAACAGCTTTATATAATGCTCCGGGAGTATCGTCTATCTCCAGGGCAAGAACATCTGTTGTTGAGCAGGTAATGTGCTGCTCTTTTAACGCGGCTGCTCCTCCTTCCGGATCATTAACTATCATTCTAAGAATACCAAAATCGGATGTTTCCGCAATAGTGAGGGTCATAATATTAATATTCTTTTCCGACAATATTTTTAAAACATTCTGCAAGTGTCCGGGCTTATTCTCCACAAATACTGAAAGCTGAGTAATATTCATACTGATATCTCCTTATAAATTTCTTTTATCAACAACACGAACGGCTTTTCCTTCACTTCTGGCAATAGTCATGGGCTCAACCAATGAGATTTTAGCCGATATTCCCAGAACGCTTCTGAACCTGTTGCTGATTGTTGTTTTCAAGTTATCCAGAACCTTAACTTCGTCCGAAAAGATCTTTTCGTTAATTTCAACCATAACCTCTATATCATCAAGAGCTCCTTTCCGGTCTACAATGATCTGGTAATGAGGCTCTGTTCCCTCAACTTCCATAAGTACGGTCTCAATCTGGGAAGGGAATACATTGACTCCCCTGATAATAAGCATATCATCGGAACGGCCCGTAACCTTTTCCATTTTTACCAGGGTCCTGCCGCATGAACAACCGTCATGATAGAGCCTGGTAATATCCCGTGACCGGTACCGTATGCCGGGAAATGCCTCTTTCGTGAGCGAGGTATAGACAATTTCTCCTTTCTCACCTTCCGGAAGGATCTCGCCTGTTTCGGGATCAATGATCTCAACATAGAAGTGGTCTTCAAAAACATGAAGCCCGCTTTTGGCACTGCATTCCGCTGAAACTCCAGGGCCAATAACTTCACTGAGGCCGTAAATATCATAGGCTTCAATACCAAGCCGGTTCTCAATCTCTTTTCTCATTGCCTCTGTCCAGGGTTCGGCTCCAAGGATGGCCACGCGCAGGTTTGTTGATTTCATATCGTAATCGGGCTTCTTTTTCTCGATGTAATCGGCAATATTGAGCGCGTACGATGGGGTGCAGGCAAGCATGGTAGTTCCGAAATCCTTTATGAGCATAAGCTGCCGTTCCGTGTTCCCGCCGGAGATGGGTACGGTAAGAGCGCCAATTTTTTCAGAACCATAGTGAAGGCCCAGACCGCCGGTAAAAAGACCATACCCGTAGGCAACCTGGATTATATCTTTTTCAGATCCGCCATAGCAGCCAATACATCGTGCTACCACTTCAGCGAAAACTTCAATATCATTTTTGGTATATCCCACTACGGTGGCATTTCCTGTTGTTCCGGAAGAAGAATGGACTCGTACTACTTCATCGAGAGGAACAGCAAAGAGACCAAAGGGATAACTGTCCCGCATGTCCTGTTTCGTTAAAAAAGGAACCCGCCGCATATCGTCGAGCGTTTTAAACTGGTCCGGGTGAAACCCCGCGTCGTCGTAACTTTTTTTATAAAACGGAACATTCTCATAAGCATGCCTGATAGACCATTTCAGCCTTTCGAGCTGCAATTCTTTCATTTTGCTCTCCGGCATGGTCTCAATTTCTTTATTAAAAATCATACACTACCTCATATTTATTAGTTCAAAGTTCAATATTTTTTGCCTCCCGGGCGGTTTTCTTCACCGATCACCGATAACCCGGCCCGGAGGGCCACCGATTACCATATTCCAGGCTTATTGCATGGGCATTATTCTTGTCAAGTAAATGCCTTTAAATCGTTCGAAATCGACGAATTTTTTTTCCCATTCCTCACCATAATAGAATTCGGACCTGGGATTGATGGAGTAGGTGAAGTTTAAATGTATTGCGGCTTCCGTATGCCCGAAATACCCGGATAAAACAGTGGCCGTGCAGGAACTCCGTTCTCCACTGATCTCTTCACCACCGCTTCCGCTGTAAACAGTAGAGAGTCCGCCTTCGAACCCGGTGCTTTTAATCGTATACAGGGTTCTATTGATTAATGAATCTTCCTGGATAGGGATATAAAAATGCCCTTTATGAACACTGCCCCATTGCCAGTCTTCCATAATGGGGCCTTGTTTTCTATTCAGCTGCCTCATTGTTTTTAAAAATGCCCTGTCGAAAATCATATCACGGGTTTCAATTATTTTGGTTTTGGAGTCATCGAATTGGAATGAGCTTCCTTTTTCCATCATAGTGTAAAAATTGTCTATTAGATGATGATAGTTCTTCATCGTGTGTTCCATATCTTTTTCCAGGTCGTCGGCAAAGGTTTCGTTAATACAATTCCACAGGAGAAAATGGAATATTGACGGCGCTACCCGGTTTGAGCTCATTGAATAATCCCATTCCTGGAAATATATTCTGCTTAACCGTGCTGAAGTCACCGGGTTGTTCTTTAATATGGAAATATAAAGCGGAGTAAACTTTTCCGCGTATATGGAAATTCGATCACGTATAAAAGATTGAACACCGGCAGTATCGATATCTTCCGTGCTGTTTATACGGTCCATGAGACGGTTATAACGATTGGTATCGGTTATGGATCTCGCCTTTACTATAAAGGGCGCATCCTGGTGAAAGGAGCTGTCGGCAATGACCGTTGCCCGGGACTGGTATGAATTCATGGACAGATCGGTATATACCGGTTGATATGCGTATAATCCCTTTGTCAATACCCTGTCTCCCGAAGCCCCGGCTGGAATTTTCCCCGAATATGCCCGGATCGCTGATTCCTTTGAAACAAAGAGATAGACCCGGGGAAAGGAATCAATTAACCGTACTGCTTTTTGGGCTTCATATAAATTTTTGGCAAATGGAATCGTGAAAAGGGATGATATATAACTCTCTCCGGGAAAAAATGACCGGGATGTTATGACTGCTGATTTATATTGCTCATTATTGAATATATCATTTAAAACAGGTCCGTTCTCCGTAGACCAGATTACTTCGTGAATATTTTCGTTCCCCTGCACGGAAACCGGTTCCCGTACTGCTTTAAATTCGGTCCACCCGTTCTTTCCCTGGTATTGCTGGATATCGTTCCGGGTACGGATAGTTGAAATAACAAAGTCCTGTGTGTCCGTATTCAAATTGAACCCAAAAAAGGAAATATCCTTGTTTTTCCCGGCAAATATAAAGGGGAGTCCTGCATAGCTTATCCCCTGAATTGTACTGTTCGAAAGCTTAATGTGCACCGGGTAGAGGCAGGGGTAGAGACCGGGATTGGAATCTATGTTAAAGCCGCAAAAAGGCTCTCCTTTTTTTGTTTTATTTCCCGGTATATGGAACGCGAATCCCCTGTTGAACGTACCAATATACTTTTGTACCAGTTGTTTCATATCCCTGGTTATTTTTACACTGCTTTCTTCTTCTTCCGAATAGAATGATAAAAGATCGGGCGGGAAAAGTTCTCTGTAACTCCAGAGTCTTTTGGTCTCGGGAAGTTGAAAGATGATTTCTTTATTGCTGATAAAAGCATTTGCCCATTCCCTGAGAAGAAGGATTTTTATTACATCAACACTCTGCCAGTCACTTTGCAGTACCCTGGTATGGAGATTTTCCTTCCGTACCAGGTTTATACCATCTACATAGGCCTTAATAAATGAAAGTGACTTTGGATCGATCTTTTTTTCCAATTCCAGGGCTTTTCTTGAAAAACCGATTATCCGTGCCAGTTTCCCCAGGGGAGCCCCTTGCTCCCCAATGAGATGGGAGATATTTCCGTTGGCAATAGCCCGGTAATAGTCCATGAGGATGAGCCTGTCCTGGGCATGCAGATACCCGAGAGCAAAGTAAATATCGTTTTCCGAATCCACTTCAATTTGCGGAATGCCCCGGCTGTCTCTCTGAATTACGACTCCCGATTGTACTGACGAAACAAACTCGTGATTGTACGATATATTCCGGCTGTAAAAAAAGATTCCACCCCCTCCAAGGAGTAGAATCAGGAGTAATACAATGGCTAAGGATGTGAAAAAAATCTTTTTTTTCATCAAAAACCCCTCTTTAAGAAACTAAATTTTGCTTGTGCCCGGGCCTTGAAGTAGTATGGGCTCTTTGGACTGCTCCGGAACTCGCTCCGCTCAAACAGTCCTCACAACCCAAAGAGCCCATACTACTTCAAGGCC
>JAAENB010000653.1 GCA_024224995.1 bacterium
GACAGAGTTCCGGCAACCAGTCTCTTCTTATTCCCAATCCTCTTTCTAACCAGTTTCTGACCTATTTTTCCCGGCCCGGCCGGTGTTGTTCTTGACCGATCACCGATCACCCGGCCTACAGGGCCACCGATTACCTTCCCCCTGCAGGGTCAGCTGCTCTCTAGAAAGCCATCTTCTCAGGGGGTCTTCTTTCAGGGACATATTCGTGAGGGGTGGTCCCGTTATTCCACTCCGGTGATACATACAAATTGCAGAAACAGCTGCCGAATTCTTTTACATCGGGCTCACGGTATACACAGGGACAAATTATATCTTTGTCCAGTTCACGGTCTTCCGCCGCAAGACGGCAGGGGCAGCACATATATCCGTACCGCTCTTTATTAACAAGCAGGGCTTCCAGAAGCTCAAAAACGCTCTCTTTGTCATTACTAAAATGGTATCCAAGAACTTCTTGTGACTTTTTTAATGCTTCATATAACTTTTCTACAGTCATCATAGCCCAAGGATCTCCTTTATCTTTTTTTCTTTAAAACCAACAACAACATCATCCCCAATAATAAGTGTGGGAAAAGAGCATATGGGATTTACTTTTTTTAACTCTTCCATTGTCGCTCTTCGTTCTTCCCTGTCGAGGCAATCAACATCAGCAAACTCATATTCCACGGAATGTGTATCTAAAAATTTTTTCACCGATTTACAGTGACTGCAAGTACTTAAGGTATAAATCTTAATTGGTAATTGTGACATGGCAGCGATCCTTAAATTAATAATTATACGGAAACCCGGTATATTCGTCCCATACCATTGTTAATAATATTAAATGGAAGTCAATTTAAAAAAAAGATACCGGGATTCGACAGGAAACCAATACGCCTATAATAACAAACCAAATATAATCCCGATTACAATAATTAATATTATGACAACAATTATTATCATATTCATGCTGCCATCCGTGGTGTCTCCCTCTGCTGAAGTCTTTTTGGGTTTTTGTTTCTGCGGATTTTTTTTCCGTTCCGCATCAACATGTTTATCCATATACTTGCTAATATCCCCTTGCAATGCCTCATCCCTGTCAGGTGAAGGGGAGACAAATTCCACTTTTATATTCTCCTCATCTTCATCAATCCGAACATAAATCCCTTCGGCGATCTCTATAAACATCTTATATCCGGCAGGACTTTTATGCCGAAACGAAGCGACCTCTCCAATGATGGGCTGCATAACCCCATCATTGTAGGCGTTAAATGCCTTGGCTATTTGTATTGCTTTGGGAGATGAATCGGTTATCTTTACCTTGATTTTGTCTTTTACAACAAGGCCGGTTATATGCATTCCGCTTATGGGAGAAAGGATCAGGGTTCCGTCGAAAATAAGTTTAACTTTTGATTGATCAAATCCTTTTTCCTCCGCTGCTTCCTGCGCTTGCGCTTCCTGGGTGACTTCTTCAGCTGCCGGTTCCTCATCACCACCCTCCAGCATCTCCGGCGGCACTTTCATACTGCTTTTTGACTGCAATTCCATATCCAGTGATGATATCTCTTCATGCCGAACAGTAAGGGTGATATCAATCATTTCAAGTTCTTCAAATACTTCCGCTAAAAAAATGTTTCCCACATTGCCTAACTCATCAAAGGCAATATGATTGGCAATGGTTTCTCCCAATTCCGGAGTTATACTCTCTTTAATTTTTTGCAGCAGGTTAAAAACCAGAACACTGTCATGCTCTTCACGGCTTAAGCATTCGGATATGGCCTGCTCAAAGGCCAGCCATTCAATGTCAGGGTCCACATCTACTCCGGCTCCAATCTGGCTCACAACTCCATAGGCATCCCCTAATAAAAAGGTGGCATGGTTAAAAAACATCAGGCAGGCTCCGGCTGTTTTTGGCGACAACAGGGAAAGCTTCAAAACATACAGATCCTTATAGGTTCCCTCTACCATTTCATTGGCTTTTTCCATATCCCCATTAGTGTAATACCGGGCAATTGCCAGTTTATCCGGCCCTTGAGGATCCGCTCCGTTTGTGTTTTCTTCCATAATTGGTCAACCTTTACCTTTTAGTGTTGTTTCACATAATTATTCTATTTTATTATCGGTATTCATTAGCAAAATAAGTATATTTAAAGCAAGTATACACATTTTTTTATTTGTATTATTTTTAACCCTGTGTTACCATACAAATTATGAAATATAACCTGGGAAACAAAATAATAACAATAACCGAAGAAGACCACTTTATTGCGAATAACGCGACTCTTATTGGGTCCATTATCATTGAAAAAGACGCGAGCATCTGGTTCAATGTGGTAATCCGCGCCGACATGGATACCATTGTCATTGGAGAAGGCTCCAATATTCAGGATGGTTCCGTTTTGCATACCGACAAAGGCAAAAAACTGACTATTGGAAAACGGGTCACTGTTGGACACAAAGCCATGCTTCACGGCTGCACCATTGGAGATGACAGCCTCATTGGCATAAATTCCGTTATCTTAAACGGAGCGGTAATCGGTAAGAACTGCTTAATCGGAGCCAATGCTCTTGTAACCGAAGGAAAAGTAATACCCGACAGGTCGCTTGTGGTTGGTTCGCCAGCCCAAATTCTCCGGGAAGTTACGGAAGCAGACATAAAATCAATCGAAGACGCGGCAGCTCATTATATAAAAAATTTCAAGGATTATAAAAAGAATCTTCGCGAGATGTAATGGCATACCCCCCAACAGATTAACGATATTCGGGATTTGATAGAGACTTCTATCAAATCCCGGGGCATTAATTATATTGTCATTTACGCGGTCTCGTATTTCGCCAGAGGACTGGTAAGCCCTTCAGGAATATCCCGGACCTGGTAAATTCCGGTTACCAGGGCTACAACCTGGTCGTTCTGGTCTTTCAGTTCCATTTCCATTGTAAAATTCGACTTTCCCTTTTCATCAAGTTCCTTTTGCATCTCTTCTACCTTTTCAGCAGTTACCGAAACCTCAAGAGTAACATCGGAAAGAGCGGGCTTTTTAAACTTCATGCTGACTTCTTTAACAAGAGGAATATATTTAATATAGTCAAAGGAAACACCAAAGATAGCTCCTCCCGACATTTCAGCAACTGTTAAAAGAGAACCGCCGTACATAATCCCCAGGTGGTTGGTATTCAACGCAAGGGGAAGCTGCAGCTTCAGAGCCCGGTCCCGGCACTCAAGAACCGTAATCCCGCACCTTTTTATGGCATCAATACCATTTTCAAGATAATCTACCAGGTTTTTATATTTCTCGTCTATCATAAGAATCTCCTTTGAAAAAAAGTTTGAAGTTTAAAGTTTGATGTTTGAAGTTGGAAGAGAGATGTGGAGGGCTCCGTTTGCGGCTCCCTCCACAGGACTATTTTAGACTATTTTCGCGTGAACCTTATTTAGTTGTTCTTCAGCTTCTTTTGTCATTCTTTCCAGAAGCTCTTTACAGGTTGGAATATCATGAATAAACCCAATAGACTGGCCAACCATCATAGGAGCAACATCGAGATTCCCATGCTCCCAGGCGTCTCTCATACGCTGTCCGGAGATTAATGGAAGCAATTCTTCAAAACCGCCGCCTTTGGCTTCCAGCGCGAGTATATCTTCAACACACTTATTCTTAAGCGCTCTTCCCTGGAGATGAAGCGACTTACAGATCATTGTAGTTTCATACTCCTTCCGGTCAACGATCTCCTGCTTAATATTATTATGAATAAGACATTCCTGCGTTGCCATAAAACGGCTTCCCATCATAACACCATCAGCACCAAGCGTCAGAGCTCCCGCAAGGGTTATCCCATTAGCGATTCCGCCAACCGTTACTACTGGAATATCAACTGCCTCGACAATTTTGGGAGTGAGCACCATACAGGTAACATCATCATCAAGGGGATGGCCGCCTTCTTCAATACCGGCAGCATAAATACCGTGATACCCAACTTTCGCGGCATGCACCGCGTGACGAACAGAACCGACTTTATGAAAAATTTTCACCCCGGCTTTGTCCAGCATTTCCATGTATTCCATACCGCATGCCTTATCAATAGGAGCACCGGATATTTCCATTCCCGCGACTTTTTCTTCGGCACATACTTTTAAATACATACTGTGCATATCACCGGTAATTCGAACTGAGGGAAGAATTGTCACATTGACCATAAACGGTTGATCCGTGAGTTTCCTGGTTTCTTTAATGGCATTACGAAAATCTTCTTCCGTATCATAATTCCCGGCTGTTAAATTCCCCAGACCGCCGGCATTAGATATGGCAGCACATAATTCAGGTTTGCTGATCCACATCATGGCACCACATATAATCGGGTATTTTACACCGAACATCTCTGTTATAGCTGTTTTAATCATCGTAGTTCTCCTTGCTTAAACTAATATATCAAAAACAATTACGAACAGGATATCCCATCCGTAATTCATTGCTTTTTTAAACCTTATCAAAAACACTCCGGGCTATTTCCACTCTCTGTATTTCAGATGTCCCCTCACACAAATCGCCAAGTTTGGCATCACGGTAGAGTCTTTCAATCCGGGAATCCTTCATATAACCGTGCCCCCCGTGAACCTGTAAAGCCAGGTTCGCTACTTTTGTCGCGGATTCGGAAGCAAAAAGCTTGGCGCACGAAACAAGTGTCGCGGTTTCGTAATTTTTTTCTTCAATTGCGCGACAGGCTTTATAGATAATGAGCCGCGAAAGATCGGTGTGTATCATCATATCGGAAAGTTTAAAAGCAACCTCCTGGTAACGGTTGATAATCCTGCCAAAAGTTTTTCTCTCCTTGGAATGGCTGCTGGCTTCGTCCATACAGGCTACGGCTATTCCCAGAGAGGCCATTGCCATGCCAAGCCTTCCGTAATTTTTTATCATTTCAATGATTTCATATCCCTTTCCGGGTTCTCCCAGAACCGCGCTTTCCGGAACTTCACAATTCTCAAGAATGAACTCTCCTGTCAGAGACCCCCTAAATCCCATTTTGTCAAATACCTTTTCCCGGGTAATTCCGGTTAATGAAGTATTTACCAGGAAACAGGTGATTCCCGCTTCAGGACCGGCAGAAGCATTGGTATACGCGGCTACAAGAACCGTATTTGCTATTGGCACATTGGTAACAAAAGTTTTTGCCCCGTTCAATACCCAGGCATCTCCCTTTTTCTCAGCGTTCGCACTGATGCTCACGTTGTCGGAACCGGCTTCAGATTCATACACAGCCACGGCCCCGATTGTATCTCCTTGTATCATGGAAGGTAAATACTCTTCTTTTTGGGCCTCAGTCCCGAATACCGCAATGGCCTTGCCAAACTTTAAGGAGCTTGTCATTGCCGTAAGAAAAGTAGAAGAACAATATTTCGATATTGTTTCCCCGGCAATTGCCAGGCTAACGAGGTCACTATTGCTCCCGCCGAATTTCTCTTCATGGGCCATTCCAAGAAATCCAACCTCGCCTAGCTTTTTGATATTTTGTGTCATAATCGATTTGATTTCATCCACAGGAGCCCTGTCCATAATCTCCGCGTCCGGAGCCAGCTCCTGAGTGGAAAAATCCATATATTTTTTTATCAATAAAAATTGATCCGGTGTTAAATCATAATTCATTCTCATAACCTCTCTTAAGAAACTTAATTTTGCTTGTGCGCGGGCCTTGAAGTAGTATGGGCTCTTTGGATTGCTCCGGAACTCGCTCCGCTCAAACAGTCCTCACAACCCAAAGAGCCCATACTACTTCAAGGCC
>JAAENB010000654.1 GCA_024224995.1 bacterium
CAGGCTGACGAGGTAAGCCTTCGGAGGATAGCCGGAGAAACAGGTGGACTGTTTTTTAGGGCAAGGAACCAGAGGGAACTTGAAGCCTTGTACAAGCTTATTCGGGAACAGATACTCAATGAGTACAGGATAACCTATCGAGCGGGAATGGAGCCGGCGGACAGGAAAATTGTAAGGATTCAATATAATAGGGGACGAACCCGGGAAAATGCACAGCGGTTCTATTATTCCGATACCATGTTTGGCATACCACAGGATCATTTGTCATTCTGGATTTTTCTATTGCCCCTTCTGTGCGCATTGCTTCTATGGCTTCTCTCTCGGCTGAAATTTGAGAAAAAGAAAAAAGGGGTGAGTCTTGAGGTTTTAACAATGAACGGGAAAAAGACAAAGATTTCGGAATTGGATATTACCGAGGCAAAATCCCAAATTACCATAGGATCCGGGAAGAATGCGGATATGACAATAGTCGGTGATTCCAGCATGAGGGCCAAGGGAGCCAGGATCGTGAAAAAGGGGGGACAATATACCGTGGTTGGTGAGAACTCCCCGATTACTGTAAACAACAGAAGGGTCAAGTCCAAGGGATTACGGTCCGGCGACCTGATAACAGTAGGAAATACAACAATTGTTTTTGATACCGGAATGATGGGGGATAAACCCAAAAGGAAAAAATAGATAAAACAATAATGGGGAATACCTCCCCGTTATTGGAAGTTTAACAAAAAGCAAATAGGAGAAAATTATGAGTGACCAGGATTATCAAATTCCGGAAAATGTCTCACTAGTGGTTATTGAGGGATTAAACACAGGGACAAAATTTGAGGTGGGGAACAAGTCCAACCTGATTGGACGGGACCAGGGCTGTGATCTGATACTTACAGACGAGCATGTTTCACTAAAACAATGCCAACTGGTGTACAGGGGTGAGCATTTCACTGTTATCGATTTAGGAAGCCTGAACAAGACCAGGGTTAACGGGGAGGGATTTATACAGAAGAACCTTAAACATGGGGACATCATATCGATTGGCAAGACCCAGCTGATATTCAGCTGGCAACAGTAAAAAAAATATTATACCCAAAGGATACATGCTTTGAAAATTGAGGAAATCTTCAACAAGAATAGGAGTGACGAGTTAAAGGATGCTCTTATAAACATATATAAGAAGAGGAACACACCTCCCGACTCCAACTATTCAGAGATGCTGGAATATACAAATTCCATACTTGCCAGGGAAAACAGTTCGATCCGTCCGGCAGACAGCAATGGGCGGCCGGGGGGGCTTGTCTATCTGAATCCCGATATCCCCACAATTATAATCCCGGATCTTCATGCCAGGATAAAATTTTTCGCAAACCTTTTGGGTTTTACCGATTCCTCGGGGAACTCCATCCTGCAGCAGCTGGCCTTCAACCGGATCCAGATTGTCTGTGTCGGTGACGGTTTCCATTCCGAGTTCGGTACAGAGGAACGATGGAAGGCGTCCTATGATGAATTTGTCGGGGGCTATAAAAGATACAGGAATATGGCCCGGGAGATGGCAAACAGCCTCCGCCTGATGGAGATGGTCCAGCTTATGAAAATCGCCTTCCCCGAGAATTTCCATTTCCTTAAAGGAAATCATGAGAATATCTCCAATGAGAAGAATAATGGGAATCACGCTTTTAGAAAATTCGCCTATGAAAGTATGATGGTAACCGAGTTTGTCAAGAAATTTTATAGCAGGCAGTTTCTGGATTTATACTACCAGTTTGAGAAGAATATGCCCATTCTGGCAATTGGTAATAATTTCCTGGTTTCCCATGCCGAACCTAAATCATTTTACAAGCGAAACCCGGTGATTGAATACAGAAATAATCCTGATGTTGTTGAGGGGCTGACCTGGACAGCCGATGGGGAGGCAGAGAAAGGGAGTGTGAAAAAAATGCTTAAATATTATCTTGGGGGAAATAAAAACTACTATTTTGGGGGACACCGCTCAATCTCAACATTGTACAACTTGCGGGCAAACGGGAAATTTGTCCAGATTCACAATCCCTCAAAATTTGTGGTTGCCTTAATCGGGAAGGACCAGGATATAGATCTTGAAAGGGATCTGTTCGAACTGAACAACATGGTGAACAAGACTATGAGTTTTAAATCGTTGAAATCATTATTACTTTGATATGGGATTAAAAACTATAATTAATATTGGGAAGTGGAAATGGGTAAAATCGGTGATTATGAGATAAAGGATGTTGTCGGCAAAGGGGGCATGGGTAAGATATATAAGGCTGTGGACCCCTCCTCGGGAAAAACAGTTATTATCAAGCAGCTAATGATAACGTCCAAAACCGTTCTACAAAAGCGGTTCCAGCGTGAGGCTGATATAATGTCGACATTCAACCACCCCAACATTGTCAAGGTATATAAACAATTCATGATAGGCAAGACCTATTACATTGTTATGGAATTTGTGGAGGGGATGTCCCTTGGGGAATTAATAAAGAAGAATGGGAAAATATCCCCGGCAGCCAGTACTGTAATCTTCAAGGATATTTGCAAAGGGCTCAAATACGCCCATGATAAAGATGTTGTCCATAGGGACATAAAACCGGACAATGTCCTTATTTCCAAAACCGGACAGGTGAAGTTATGTGATTTTGGTATTGCCACCGCCCAACCGGGAAAGGATGAGATACTTACAAAAACCGGTGTTGTTATGGGAACCCCGGCATACATGTCCCCTGAACAGCTCAAAAGTACAAAATATGTGGATAAACGTTCTGATATATATTCAATGGGGGTACTGCTATATCAAATGGTTACAGGGGAAAAACCTTTCCCGGGTACATTTACAGCGGAGGCCATAGCCAGAATAACCAAGGGGATCTATATAAAACCGGAAAAAAGGAGTAGCGATATCCCCCCTTTTTTGAAGCAGATTATAAAAAAGGCGATGCACTGCAAACCAGAGAAGCGATACGATGACCTTCAGAAAATCATCGATATAATACTAAAAAACGCCCCGGGATTTGAGGATTCAAGGGCCTCCAAAAAAGCCGTTAGAAATTATATGACAGGGAGGGAAATATCAGATGTACTATCCACGGTAAAGAGAAATTCCGTAATGATTCCCCTGGCACGGATTATTTCAAATGGGAAATCTGAAGTAAAAAAAAGAGTTCTAAAAAAACCGTCCCCGAAAAAACCTGCAGTAAAGAAACCGGTAATCAGGAAGCCTGTAGTTAAGAAAGCTGAAGCTAAAAAAGTGGTAGCTGGAAAACCTGCCGCTAAAAAACCATCAGCAAGGAAAGAATCTGTAAAAAAAGCGGTAGGCAGGAAACCGGTAGCAAAGAAAGCACCGGTTAAAAAAG
>JAAENB010000655.1 GCA_024224995.1 bacterium
AAACAGTCCTCACATTTAGAAGAGGGGGATACTTCCCGGCCGGATGCAGCTCGCAATAGTATTTAGTTTCTAATCTATTTTTTCCCTGCTACACTGGGTCGGTCGTGTCTTAATATACCGAAAAACGTAATTCGGAATGTAAATTATGCCTGCCGGGAGTGATGCCTCGGCAGATTGTGAGGCTGTCTGAGCGAAGCGAGTTCCGAACATTCTGCCGAGGTATTACTCCCGGCAGGCATAATTTACATTCCGGGTTCATATACCTTATACTAAGACGCGACCACGGGGTCCGCTGCTCTTAACCGACCCCTCGCAGGGGGCGCACCCACAGGGCCACCGCTTACCCTTTTTTTCCCCAGGTTCTGAGAAATAATTCTTGTAATTTTACGAATTCAGGGATCAATGACAATACCCGGCTGAAAATAATCAAGAGGTTTTTTATGGCAAACAGTACAATAAAACGCACGGTTCCCTTCCCGCTGAAATTAATACAGCTTTTTGGAGGGGTTCTCAACCAGTTTGGCTGGATATTTTTTACGTTTGGCATGATATTTGTCTGGGCCTTTGCCTTAAATGTCGATTTTTCCTTTCTATACTATAATATTGCTGATATTGAATATACTCAAGGGAAACTGGAAAAAGCCGAAGGTACCAATTCTTATATAAATGATGAGCAGGTTCTTAAGTATACCTATACCTTTACCGGGCCCAATGGAAAGGAACTGCAAGCCGAATCCTATTCAACAAAAATGTTTCCTCCTGAGAAAATGGATGTAACTATTGAATATCCCGTTGGAAAACCGGGCTATTCCCGGGTCCGGGGGATGAGACGTGACATGTTTGGCCCTCTTGTTCTGCTGGTTCTCATTTTTCCCCTTGTTGGGCTGGTCTGTATATTAATTGGAACCCGGAAAGGGATCAGGGCCCGGCGGCTGCTCAGGACCGGGGTCTTAACCGAAGGGCGGCTGGTTTCAAAAAAAGAGACCAATATTGAGGTAAATGAACAGACTGTATACAAAGTGACATTTGTTTTTGTTGCTCATGATACAAAAAAATATTATGTATCGGAAAAAACACATACTCCCTATCTTTTGCAGGATGATCCGCAAGAAAAACTTCTCTATGATCCCCGGAATCCGGGGCACGCGATGATGGTTGATACAATGCCCGGTGGACCGGTGATTAATACTACTCAAAATAACAATGGCGTTATTGAAACAGTCTCTCCCGTAAAAGCGCTGCTGGTCGTTATCGTACCTGTTCTTTCTCTGTTGGGGAACGCGATCGTCGCTGTTCTTATGCTTAATTGAAAAAAATGAAAAAATTTGTTTGTAGCGAGGTGCAAAAATAATATGAAATTAAAAAAAGGTCTTAAAATATTAGGCGTTGTTCTTGTTGGTCTGCTGGTTATTATGGTGGTGAAAACTCTTCTGTATTCTTCCCGGCAAATTTCCGTAAAGGAAAAATCTACTGTTTCTGTTGATGAACAACAAGCAGCACTGCATCTGAGCGGAGCCGTACAAATTCGAAGCATAACAGATTCCGATAAAAAATTTTTTTACGAGTTTCATTCCTATCTTGAGAAAACCTATCCACAGGCGCATTCTGTTCTAAAAAAGGAAATAGTATCGGAACTGTCTCTTATTTATAAATGGCAGGGAAGCGATCCCGGGCTCAAGCCCGTTCTGCTAATGTCCCACCTGGATGTTGTTCCCGTAGAAAAGGGAACCGAAAAGGACTGGAAATATCCCGCTTTTTCAGGAACCATTGCAGAAGGGTTTATCTGGGGCAGGGGAACCCTTGATATAAAGAGCGGAGTCATCGGCATTATGGAGGCTCTGGAAAACCTTGCAGCGAAAGGGTTTACTCCCAAAAGAACCATATACCTGTCTTTTGGCCATGATGAAGAAACAGGAGGGCTTGCCGGTAATAAAGTAATTTCCGCCCTGTTTAAATCCCGGAATATACGGTTCTCCGTTGTACTTGATGAAGGCGGGATCATTATTGATAAGCTTATGCCCGGGCTGGATTCACCGGTTTCCCTTGTTGGTATTGTGGAAAAGGGATATTTGACCCTTACCTTTACAGCCACGGGCGCGGGAGGGCATTCTTCCATGCCGCCCAAACAAACAACAGTTGGAAGACTGGCCGCGGCTATTCACAAGCTCGAAGAAAATCCCTTTCCCGCTGATATTGCCGGCCCTACCGAAAGTATGCTTCGGTTCGTAGGTCCGGAAATGCCCCTGTCAAAGAGGTTTGTTTTTGCCAATCTCTGGTTCTTTAAGCCGCTTGTATTAAATAAACTAACGGAGAAAAAATCAACGAACGCTATAGTGCGTACCACTACGGCACCAACCATGTTTACCGGAAGTGAGACCGAAAATGTTCTTCCTCAGAAAGCGCAGGCTGTAGTCAATTTCAGGATATTTCCCGGGGAAACCGTAGAGAGCGTAACCGCTTATGTGGAAAAAACAATCAATGATCCTTTAATATCAATTGAGGCCGGGATAAACCGGAAAAATCCTCCCCGGGTATCTGATGTGGATTCAAAAGAATTTAAAGCGCTTCAAAAAACAATCGCCAAAGTGTTCCCGGATACCCTTATGGCTCCTTACCTTGTTGCCGGAGGCACGGATTCGAAATATTATTCCGAAGTCTCCGACCAGGTGTTTCGATTCATACCCGGGCGGCTTACGTCCAAAGATCTGAAAAGACTTCACGGTACAAACGAGAGAATATCGGTAACAAATTTTGGGGAAATAGTGAAATTTTATGTTGAGTTTATACGGGACAGCCAATAGGCGGTCCCGTATATATATCCGTATCTTACTTTTTTTTGTCCGTACTTACCAGGTCATTTATGGTATTTACAACGGTTTTTGCTGTTTCAGCGCTTACGTGTACCCCGGCTTCTCCCAGGTTTTTTATGCTGGAGCCCAGAGAAGTAAAGAGCGATTTCGTGGCATTTTCGTCCTGGTCCGATTCTTTTATGCCTTCTACAAACCCGGAGCTGGCTGCTTTTACCAGTTCAACGGAATCGCTGCCAACGTTTTTAAGGCCCCCAAGTATTCCCTTGAAAAATTCCCCGGAGGTATCTTTTAGATTCTGGCCCTGTTCCCGGGAGTTGTCTGCCACCACTTTGGTAACATTTTTTACCACGTCTTTGAGCTCTGTTTGCTCTTCATTTGCCGCTTCTTTTTTTTCTTTATTTTCTTTATTTGCCTCGCTTACTCCCTGGATGAGCCCTGATCCGGCAGCGCCGACAAATTCAATAGAGTTCTTTCCCACGTCTTTTAGTCCCGTAAGTATTCCTTTGAAGAGCTCACCTGATGAATCTTTGATGCTCCCTCCCTTGCCTTTAGTGCTTTCTGCCATATCTTTTGAAATATTTTTCACTACCTTGCTCAGTTCCCCCAATGCGTCTTTGCTGTTGTTTAATGCTGAATTTAATTTTTCTTTTAATATTTCGTCCATAGTAGATCTCCTTTTGGTATCATCTTTTTCCAAAATATACAATATACCGGGGAACATTTCAACGGGTATTTCCATATTTTGCGCTTTTTTATTAATTAGAGCTTCTGTACCAGCTCTTCTTTTCCCTGGTCGCTTTCCTCTAATAAGGCGGAGAATTCAGCGGTTACGTCTTTTCCACCGCTGAAATTGTTAATTAATGACTTTATTGTGTAAACCGGTCCCCAGGGAATCCCCCACCATCCGAATAAGAGGGAAATGAGAGAATATCCGAAACTTTTTCCTGCGGTTCGTTCCCCCTGTATTATAAAATACGTTGAAGAGTTGAACTTCAATGATATTATTATTAGAGATATACAATACTCAAATGTTACAAATTTTGCGCCTTGATACAGCTCTTCCCTGAGATTTTCATGGGACATGCCGGTAATCCGGGCCAAATCGGGTGCCTGGGGCGCGTCGTCTGTTTCATATACATGCAGGCGGTCTGTGGCTTTTCTCCCGGAGTAGAGGAGTATAAAAGCTGTTATTCCCAGGATTATGCCTATGCCTGCGATGGTTCCCCAGAGCATAACTCCCGGTTTTTGGCCGTCATCCATGAGTATAAACCCCGCTGCTATATTGCTGATTTCTTTTGTGAGCTCTTTTTTATCCCCCGCAGCCAGTTCGGCTCCCGGACGGATCAACCCCTGGATTCCGCTTTCTATGTAGTAGTCATCCGCATGCAAAACCGTATAGCTTAAGACCTCTTCTTCGGTTTTCATCCCTTGTATTTTTTTATATCGGTCTATATAATTTTTGTTTTGAGAAACCATGATTATGGTTACTTTATCACTGGTCTTCTGGTCGATCCCGCGTACCGGAATGTAGAGTTCCTTTTTTGGGCCAATGCGGGCGGCCGTGGGCAGATCAAGAAAACAATGTTTGATCTTTATCCATTTTTCCGGAGGCATGGTCCGTATAAATTCGTCATAATCTATTTCCAGGGGGGAAGACTTTACCAGCTCCTTGTACAGACCTATTCCTCCTGCTGTCAGTACGGTTATCGCGGCCGTTAGCAAGAGTATGGTGTACCATTTTATGTTTGATAGTTCTCTTCTTATCACCTGTTTACTCCTCTCTCTCAAGAAACTTAATTTTGCTTGTGAGCGGGCCTGGAAGCATGAGCTCTTTGGATTGCTGCGGAACTCGCTCCGCTCAAACAGTCCTCACAACCCAAAGAGCTCACACTGCCAGGCCAGATGCAGCTCGCAATACTATCAGGTTTCTGACCTATTTTTTCCCTGCTTCGCAGGGTCCGCACTCCTTCCCGGAATCTCCATAACCCTGGCCTGAAACCAGCCAGTAAAGGCGTTGCACTGCAACGTCTCTC
>JAAENB010000656.1 GCA_024224995.1 bacterium
ACTGCATATTCAGTGCGAAGAAATTATTGACAGGGAAACTGATTCGGTATATGTGTTTCCCATGTGTGAAGATGATTTCAGAAAGGTGAGGACAGCAGGAAATGCATTTGACAGGGAGCTTGTTTCAGATGAAATTCTGTCAGTGCTTTTCTGAAATGAATGTGTGCAATTTATAGCAGCAAAACTGCTCTTTGACAATATCATATTGAAATCACATTGTATATTGTTTTAAAAAATATGTAAAGCAGTGATAAAAACATATAGATATCCACTAAAACAAGGTAAAAAATGGAAAAATTCCATCAGGTAATTCTGTCTCAATGTGTTGAAAATATTGAGATATATGATATGGAGCGGTTGTAGCCTGACATCCACTAAAACAAGGATTGAAATTGTCAGCAATACGCAGAAAAGACTCATTGTAATTTCCTGGTTGTAGCCTGACATCCACTAAAACAAGGATTGAAATGGGATATTCTGGGTGTGTCCCACCTTTTACACAAAGTGCTGTCCGGACAAATGAGCCATGATAGCGAAAAGTTTTAATTTTCAATTTTATCAAAATGATATG
>JAAENB010000657.1 GCA_024224995.1 bacterium
ACGTAAAATTTCCGGAAATAGAAGAGGAAGATGACTCTTCAACATGATTATTTTTACCTGGAGCGCTTACGGGAACACGGGAGAAATTCTCCGCATTCTGTCGCATTAAACACGGAACTGCAAGACAACCTCTTTGATATTATTACCGGGATCTTACCCGGGAAGAATCCCGGGCAAAGCTATTCACTGCTCGATGTTGGCTCGGGCCTGGGAGACTTTGCCGGGTATCTTCACCAAATGGGCTATGGCAATCTTGAATACCTGGGGATTGATATTATTCCTGAAATGGTTGAGCTGGCCCGCAGAAAATACCCTGAATTCAGCTTTTGTGAAGCAGACTTTACCTCTCCGGCTTTTAAAGAATGCTTCGATTTTGTTACCTGTTCCGGTGCCTTAAATGTGATTAACCGGGCTAATCCGGACGAACATTATTCCTATCTTAAAAACTGCATCAAAAAAATGTACGACCTTTCCAGGGCTGGGACCGCTTTTAACCTGCTTTCTATCCGGGGAGAAGAGTATTTCACCACGGATGACCAGCTCTTCTATACCGATCCCGATGAAATCTTCGATTTTTGCAAATCGTTCTGCAAACGGGTTGTGCTTGATCACGAGTATTACGAATATACGTTTACGATATTTTTACACCGGTAGGGGGATCTCGTCTCGTACGGGCACGGCGCGCCGTGCCCGTACGAGATCTCGACATCTTTAAATTAAAACAGGCTCGAAGCAGAGACGCTGATTGTTCGAATGGTCTCATCATCGGCGTTTATTTTTCCGTCGCCGTCCTTATCCTGGTAGGTTAACATATAGTTAAAGTCAATGGAAGCGCCTTCCACCAGGCTTACGCCAAGAACCGCTCCCATAATGGTTCCGGAAGTTTTCCAGGTAAAGACCTGTTCCGCGTTATTCCGGATGTAATAGGCCCTTGCTTTCGCAATCTTGGGGATGAGTTTGTCTTTCAGCTGAAGCTCACCTTTTACGGTTTTGCTGCTTTCGTCACCAGCCAGCAGGTGCTGATAGGTGATGCTGGCGGAAACATAATCCCAGAAATTGAAGCCGAACCCGGCAAAGAAGCCTTTCATGCCGGAGATGTCTTCCAGGGTCTGGACCTTGGTCTGGGTTGTATTATTTACAATACGAGCCCGCTCCAGCTCATAAGTATTATTGTAATAACCAAATACAAATTTATCACTTGATTGTTTATACTCTGCCGTAAAAGTAAAGATCCCTAAACGCAGCTTGGATCCGGGTGCGGTAAATCCCCAGCCTTTTGTATTGATAATATGAGCAAATTGAGTATACACATCCCAGGTAACAAATTTACTTTTGATAATATTAAACCCGATATCTGCTCCCCAGATTGTAGAGCGCGAAGTTCGATCTGATAGATTCGTAAAACCGGTAAGATCGGTGTCGGAAATAAGCCCCTTGGCAACAAGATCAGCGATATTAGCAGCAGAGATTCCCCTGGCTAAGTAATAGCCTTGTTCTGTTGTATATCGAGAATCATAAGGATATTCATCAATTTCATCAGGAATCCCGTCACCGTCCGTATCGCGGAGTCCTTTGTACTCGTTTAAGTCCGAAGCTATGGACGCGCCAATGGAAAGCCTGCTGATAATTTTATACGAAAGCCTTCCCCCTACAAACAGGGACGGGTTGCTGCCCTGCCACAGCTCTTTAAAATCGTTGATAATCAGCTCTCCACCGAGTCCGCTGGTATCAAAGGACATTTCCATTCCCATCCGTTTATAGGTAGGATATTCAATCATATTGGAGTAGCCGTCAACGATGATACCATACCCCAGGTAGGTATCTTCGATCCCGCCGACCCGTATATAAAAAGGGGCTCCTTTCCTTGCCCAGCTGAGATAATAAATTTTATCGAGATAGGCGTTAAAATTATTCCAGTCCTCTTTTCGTATATCACCTTCTTCATCAAGAAGAACCTGGATGTCGAGGCCCACTCCGAATTTATAAATAGCAAGCTCCAGGCGCCCGCCAACCTGCTGATAATTCTTTTCATCAACTGTCACCCCGCCAACAAGAGCGGACCCCTTTAAGTCAAAAGCCGGGTAGTCGCCGTCACTTTTTTTAGCCGACTTGTCTTTATCCTCTTTATCCTCTTTATCCTCTTTATCTTTCTTATCCTTATCTTTATCCTTAGCCCTGGGGGGAGGGGCAATCTCAATATCGTCCTGTGCAAATAAAACCGGTCCGCTCACTGCCCCGCTTACAACAACTGCCGCAATAAAAAACAATAACACTAATAATCTTTTAAATCTCATAACTCCTCCTGATTTTTTATATAGGGCGCAACCGCCTCTTTAACAAACGTTATTATGGAGAATTCCAGCACCACTTCACAAGGGTAAAACAAGAATATTTTTACCCTTGTGAAGTGGTGCTGGAATTCTCCCGCTGATATCTGCCAATAATGCAGTTACTTCTTTTTCTTTTTTTGGGCACGCCCCGCCGTACCCCTGTCCAATTTTGGTATATACTTCCTGAGCTGCTTGCCGTTTCGTACATAACCCCTGATCTTTTTCAGCCCTTCCAGGTCGAACATACCAAGAAATTCCAGCAATTTCCGGGTATCACGGAAATCATCCGCTTTTTCATCGGCCATAACCCGGATCTCGATCCTCTCATTGACCATAATCCAGACCCATTTATCCAATTCAACTTTGACCGGGTAGTCTCCAAGCTTTTCCAGCACATTACGATACCCGTCGATAGTGGCGGAATCTTTTACCTGGTCCAGAACCTGGAACCATAAAACGCGCTGCCTGTCGTTTTGGCGGATAACGGAAGCGTGCAGGTAATCGCCCCCTTGAATAAAAGAATAATCAAGAACAACGTTTTCGTCACCGCATGCGGCGCATACGCATGCGATTAAACAGGTGAGTATTAATGATACAGCTCGCTTCATCCGGGATCTCCTTTACAAATGTACGCTATGGTATACTATATTAGATCATCGGCTCTTTCAAGTTTTTTTTTTAACAAGAAAGAATGCCATATGATAACCAGAATATCATATGTTGTTAAAAACATTGTTTACCACTTTCATTCCTGTTTTACGGATTTACATTTGACTTATTTAACGCTTTAAAAAACAGTGTACATAATGCAGTCTATTGTATAAGAAAAAAATCTTATCTGCACAATATATACATGAGGAATCGTGGAGGGTATTCAATGAGCAACGAACATTTAGCATTAATGGTACGGGAGAGCGTTAAAAAAAACGGAGATGCCGTAGCCATGCGTTTCAAAAAGGGAACAGAGTGGCAGCCCATATCGTATACGGAGATGGGAGAACAAATTCTCGCAACAGCAAAGGGGCTCCTTACGCTGAATGTCGCCGAAGGCGATATGGTAGGGATCTTTTCGGAAAACAGGCCGGAATGGGCAATTGCCGATTTCGCAATTCTAAGTCTTAAAGGAGTTTCGGTTCCCGTATACGCCACCAATACCGATAAACAAACCGAGTATATTGTTAATGACGCGCAAATCAAAGTACTCTTTGTTGGAGACAAGGCGCAATACAGCAAAGTTCTTTCATTTGCCGACTCTTCAAAATACCTGGAAAAAATAATTGTTTTTGACGATTCAATTGAATTGCAGGGAAACAAGTCACTGCACCTGTCACAGTTCATGAAAACCGGAAAGGAATCGGGCGGCGATGAAGAGATAGAAAAACGCTTGAGTGCCGCGTCAGTAGATGACCTGGCAACCCTGATCTACACATCAGGAACAACAGGAGATCCCAAAGGGGTAATGCTGACCCATAAGAATTTTTCTCACCAGTTCAAGGCAATTGAAAACGGGTTTTCCGTTGAGGCAAGTGACCGGTCATTATGTTTTCTGCCGCTCAGCCATGCCTACGAACGGACCTGGTCCTATTATGTATTCAGAACAGGGGCCCAGAATAATTATCTCGCGAACCCAAAAGAGATTGTAGAATATATGTCCGATGTAAAGCCTACGGCAATGGTAAGCGTGCCCCGGCTGTATGAAAAGATCTATTCCACCGTTTTCGACCGGCTGGAAAAAGCTCCGGGATCAAAGAAAAAACTTTTTTATTGGGCTCTGAAAGTGGGTAAGAAATACGCTTACAAGAGAAAAGATAATAAAATGGTTGGCCCTTATTTAAAGCTGCGCCACAACCTGGCCGATAAGCTTGTACTTGGAAAAATAAGAGATATCGTAGGCGGATATAAGAAATTTTTCTCTGCCGGAGGAGCCGCACTCTCCAGTGAAATTGAGGAGTTTTTCCTTGCGGCCGGAGTACTGGTTTGCCAGGGATACGGCTTAACAGAAACGTCTCCAATGATAACCGCTAACGCGCCCGGCGCTTTTAAGTTTGGAACAGTAGGACGGCCGGTCCTCAATTGCGAAGTAAAAATTTCCGATGAAGGGGAAATTCTTGCCAAAGGCGACAATATCATGAAAGGATATTATAATAAACCCGACGCTACTGCTGAAGTTTTTGACAATGACGGCTGGTTTAAAAGCGGGGATGTAGGGATCATTGATGAAGACGGGTATGTGAAAATCACGGACCGGATCAAAGATCTCATTATTACATCGGGAGGAAAAAATATCGCGCCTCAGCGGATAGAGATGGCCGTGGGAATGGATCATTATATTGAACAGATTGCCACAATCGGGGACGGAAGAAAGTTCATAAGCGCGTTAATTGTGCCGAATTTTGAAGCGCTCGAAGAGTACGCTAAAGACCAGGGAATCTCATTTTCTTCAACAGAAGAGTTGCTAAAAAAAGAAGAAATAACCGATTTTTACAACAAACGGATAAAAGATCAGTCCGCAGATCTTGCGGGCTATGAAAAGATTAAAGCTTTTTCGCTTATTCCAAATGAATTTTCCCAGGAAGGCGGAGAGCTCACTCCCACAATGAAGATCAAGAGAAAAGTGATCAAAGAGAAATATAAAGAGATAATTGACGCGATGTATCCGGCAGAATAAATTTTTCCCTCCCTCCTTGTAGCCTGTACGGGCACGGCGCGCCGTGCCCGTACAGGCTACAAGGAGGGAGGGAAAAATTTATTCTGCCGGATACATCGCGTCAATTATCTCTTTATATTTCTCTTTGATCACTTTTCTCTTGATCTTCATTGTGGGAGTGAGCTCTCCGCCTTCCTGGGAAAATTCATTTGGAATAAGCGAAAAAGCTTTAATCTTTTCATAGCCCGCAAGATCTGCGGACTGATCTTTTATCCGTTTGTTGTAAAAATCGGTTATTTCTTCTTTTTTTAGCAACTCTTCTGTTGAAGAAAATGAGATTCCCTGGTCTTTAGCGTACTCTTCGAGCGCTTCAAAATTCGGCACAATTAACGCGCTTATGAACTTTCTTCCGTCCCCGATTGTGGCAATCTGTTCAATATAATGATCCATTCCCACGGCCATCTCTATCCGCTGAGGCGCGATATTTTTTCCTCCCGATGTAATAATGAGATCTTTGATCCGGTCCGTGATTTTCACATACCCGTCTTCATCAATGATCCCTACATCCCCGCTTTTAAACCAGCCGTCATTGTCAAAAACTTCAGCAGTAGCGTCGGGTTTATTATAATATCCTTTCATGATATTGTCGCCTTTGGCAAGAATTTCCCCTTCATCGGAAATTTTTACTTCGCAATTGAGGACCGGCCGTCCTACTGTTCCAAACTTAAAAGCGCCGGGCGCGTTAGCGGTTATCATTGGAGACGTTTCTGTTAAGCCGTATCCCTGGCAAACCAGTACTCCGGCCGCAAGGAAAAACTCCTCAATTTCACTGGAGAGTGCGGCTCCTCCGGCAGAGAAAAATTTCTTATATCCGCCTACGATATCTCTTATTTTTCCAAGTACAAGCTTATCGGCCAGGTTGTGGCGCAGCTTTAAATAAGGGCCAACCATTTTATTATCTTTTCTCTTGTAAGCGTATTTCTTACCCACTTTCAGAGCCCAATAAAAAAGTTTTTTCTTTGATCCCGGAGCTTTTTCCAGCCGGTCGAAAACGGTGGAATAGATCTTTTCATACAGCCGGGGCACGCTTACCATTGCCGTAGGCTTTACATCGGACATATATTCTACAATCTCTTTTGGGTTCGCGAGATAATTATTCTGGGCCCCTGTTCTGAATACATAATAGGACCAGGTCCGTTCGTAGGCATGGCTGAGCGGCAGAAAACATAATGACCGGTCACTTGCCTCAACGGAAAACCCGTTTTCAATTGCCTTGAACTGGTGAGAAAAATTCTTATGGGTCAGCATTACCCCTTTGGGATCTCCTGTTGTTCCTGATGTGTAGATCAGGGTTGCCAGGTCATCTACTGACGCGGCACTCAAGCGTTTTTCTATCTCTTCATCGCCGCCCGATTCCTTTCCGGTTTTCATGAACTGTGACAGGTGCAGTGACTTGTTTCCCTGCAATTCAATTGAATCGTCAAAAACAATTATTTTTTCCAGGTATTTTGAAGAGTCGGCAAATGAAAGAACTTTGCTGTATTGCGCCTTGTCTCCAACAAAGAGTACTTTGATTTGCGCGTCATTAACAATATACTCGGTTTGTTTATCGGTATTGGTGGCGTATACGGGAACCGAAACTCCTTTAAGACTTAGAATTGCGAAATCGGCAATTGCCCATTCCGGCCTGTTTTCCGAAAAGATCCCTACCATATCGCCTTCGGCGACATTCAGCGTAAGGAGCCCCTTTGCTGTTGCGAGAATTTGTTCTCCCATCTCCGTATACGATATGGGCTGCCACTCTGTTCCCTTTTTGAAACGCATGGCTACGGCATCTCCGTTTTTTTTAACGCTCTCCCGTACCATTAATGCTAAATGTTCGTTGCTCATTGAATACCCTCCACGATTCCTCATGTATATATTGTGCAGATAAGATTTTTTTCTTATACAATAGACTGCATTATGTACACTGTTTTTTAAAGCGTTAAATAAGTCAAATGTAAATCCGTAAAACAGGAATGAAAGTGGTAAACAATGTTTTTAACAACATATGATATTCTGGTTATCATATGGCATTCTTTCTTGTTAAAAAAAAAACTTGAAAGAGCCGATGATCTAATATAGTATACCATAGCGTACATTTGTAAAGGAGATCCCGGATGAAGCGAGCTGTATCATTAATACTCACCTGTTTAATCGCATGCGTATGCGCCGCATGCGGTGACGAAAACGTTGTTCTTGATTATTCTTTTATTCAAGGGGGCGATTACCTGCACGCTTCCGTTATCCGCCAAAACGACAGGCAGCGCGTTTTATGGTTCCAGGTTCTGGACCAGGTAAAAGATTCCGCCACTATCGACGGGTATCGTAATGTGCTGGAAAAGCTTGGAGACTACCCGGTCAAAGTTGAATTGGATAAATGGGTCTGGATTATGGTCAATGAGAGGATCGAGATCCGGGTTATGGCCGATGAAAAAGCGGATGATTTCCGTGATACCCGGAAATTGCTGGAATTTCTTGGTATGTTCGACCTGGAAGGGCTGAAAAAGATCAGGGGTTATGTACGAAACGGCAAGCAGCTCAGGAAGTATATACCAAAATTGGACAGGGGTACGGCGGGGCGTGCCCAAAAAAAGAAAAAGAAGTAACTGCATTATTGGCAGATATCAGCGGGAGAATTCCAGCACCACTTCACAAGGGTAAAAATATTCTTGTTTTACCCTTGTGAAGTGGTGCTGGAATTCTCCATAATAACGTTTGTTAAAGAGGCGGTTGCGCCCTATATAAAAAATCAGGAGGAGTTATGAGATTTAAAAGATTATTAGTGTTATTGTTTTTTATTGCGGCAGTTGTTGTAAGCGGGGCAGTGAGCGGACCGGTTTTATTTGCACAGGACGATATTGAGATTGCCCCTCCCCCCAGGGCTAAGGATAAAGATAAGGATAAGAAAGATAAAGAGGATAAAGAGGATAAAGAGGATAAAGACAAGTCGGCTAAAAAAAGTGACGGCGACTACCCGGCTTTTGACTTAAAGGGGTCCGCTCTTGTTGGCGGGGTGACAGTTGATGAAAAGAATTATCAGCAGGTTGGCGGGCGCCTGGAGCTTGCTATTTATAAATTCGGAGTGGGCCTCGACATCCAGGTTCTTCTTGATGAAGAAGGTGATATACGAAAAGAGGACTGGAATAATTTTAACGCCTATCTCGATAAAATTTATTATCTCAGCTGGGCAAGGAAAGGAGCCCCTTTTTATATACGGGTCGGCGGGATCGAAGATACCTACCTGGGGTATGGTATCATCGTTGACGGCTACTCCAATATGATTGAATATCCTACCTATAAACGGATGGGAATGGAAATGTCCTTTGATACCAGCGGACTCGGTGGAGAGCTGATTATCAACGATTTTAAAGAGCTGTGGCAGGGCAGCAACCCGTCCCTGTTTGTAGGGGGAAGGCTTTCGTATAAAATTATCAGCAGGCTTTCCATTGGCGCGTCCATAGCTTCGGACTTAAACGAGTACAAAGGACTCCGCGATACGGACGGTGACGGGATTCCTGATGAAATTGATGAATATCCTTATGATTCTCGATATACAACAGAACAAGGCTATTACTTAGCCAGGGGAATCTCTGCTGCTAATATCGCTGATCTTGTTGCCAAGGGGCTTATTTCCGACACCGATCTTACCGGTTTTACGAATCTATCAGATCGAACTTCGCGCTCTACAATCTGGGGAGCAGATATCGGGTTTAATATTATCAAAAGTAAATTTGTTACCTGGGATGTGTATACTCAATTTGCTCATATTATCAATACAAAAGGCTGGGGATTTACCGCACCCGGATCCAAGCTGCGTTTAGGGATCTTTACTTTTACGGCAGAGTATAAACAATCAAGTGATAAATTTGTATTTGGTTATTACAATAATACTTATGAGCTGGAGCGGGCTCGTATTGTAAATAATACAACCCAGACCAAGGTCCAGACCCTGGAAGACATCTCCGGCATGAAAGGCTTCTTTGCCGGGTTCGGCTTCAATTTCTGGGATTATGTTTCCGCCAGCATCACCTATCAGCACCTGCTGGCTGGTGACGAAAGCAGCAAAACCGTAAAAGGTGAGCTTCAGCTGAAAGACAAACTCATCCCCAAGATTGCGAAAGCAAGGGCCTATTACATCCGGAATAACGCGGAACAGGTCTTTACCTGGAAAACTTCCGGAACCATTATGGGAGCGGTTCTTGGCGTAAGCCTGGTGGAAGGCGCTTCCATTGACTTTAACTATATGTTAACCTACCAGGATAAGGACGGCGACGGAAAAATAAACGCCGATGATGAGACCATTCGAACAATCAGCGTCTCTGCTTCGAGCCTGTTTTAATTTAAAGATGTCGAGATCTCGTACGGGCACGGCGCGCCGTGCCCGTACGAGACGAGATCCCCCTACCGGTGTAAAAATATCGTAAACGTATATTCGTAATACTCGTGATCAAGCACAACCCGTTTGCAGAACGATTTGCAAAAATCGAAGATTTCATCGGGATCGGTATAGAAGAGCTGGTCATCCGTGGTGAAATACTCTTCTCCCCGGATAGAAAGCAGGTTAAAAGCGGTCCCAGCCCTGGAAAGGTCGTACATTTTTTTGATGCAGTTTTTAAGATAGGAATAATGTTCGTCCGGATTAGCCCGGTTAATCACATTTAAGGCACCGGAACAGGTAACAAAATCGAAGCATTCTTTAAAAGCCGGAGAGGTAAAGTCTGCTTCACAAAAGCTGAATTCAGGGTATTTTCTGCGGGCCAGCTCAACCATTTCAGGAATAATATCAATCCCCAGGTATTCAAGATTGCCATAGCCCATTTGGTGAAGATACCCGGCAAAGTCTCCCAGGCCCGAGCCAACATCGAGCAGTGAATAGCTTTGCCCGGGATTCTTCCCGGGTAAGATCCCGGTAATAATATCAAAGAGGTTGTCTTGCAGTTCCGTGTTTAATGCGACAGAATGCGGAGAATTTCTCCCGTGTTCCCGTAAGCGCTCCAGGTAAAAATAATCATGTTGAAGAGTCATCTTCCTCTTCTATTTCCGGAAATTTTACGT
>JAAENB010000658.1 GCA_024224995.1 bacterium
CCTTGAAAAATGTCCAAAGATTAGAACTGACAACTATCACCCTTCCAATAATAGGGCCATGCATATATATCATCAATTTTTTATTCCCTCTTTTTTTAGATTCTAATACTGCTTCATCCTCTTCATATAAATCAAAATTATCCAGGTTCTCATCATAATACAAACCTTCATTGGTAACTTCTATTCCGGTATAATCATAAGCTTCACATTTCGGACATTTAAGCCTGATATTTTTACGCTTGGATTTTTCAACTAATTCATCAAATGTTTCAATATGGGGATGAAAAAACTCGCCGATAAGATTATTGTAATGACAGTTTTTGCACATACATTTTAATTTATTTATATGGTCCATTGTATAGATAAGCCCATGCACGATGTTATTTTTTCATTTAATTTCAAATAAAGGCCCTCGGAGAGTTTATTGGGATGGATTAAGTATGTTGACGTTTACATTGAAAATCAATCTTTTTTTCACCTCTTCCATCAAAAAGTTCTTGATTTATATTCCTACCAACTTAAATTATGTTTAGTCTTTCCGGTGCAAAAACAGTTTTTGTACCAAAAGAAAAGCCCCATCTCCAGCAAGAGATGAGGCTTTTCCGGGACAATTCTTTCGAAGAGCCCAATAGTAACAATTGAGTAAAAACAGCTCTTCTAAAGAATTGTCAACCAAAAAAATTCCGCTTCGGCTTCGCTCAGCGACCTGAGTTCACTGAGCGGAGCCGAAGTGTAAGGAGGGCAGCATATGCCGAAATCACAAGAAAATACCCGAACCGGAATACCAAAGAAGGCAACCGAAATAACCCCGGTAAACCTGAACCAGGGGGAGAGAGAGACCCTGGAATTAATTATCAAGGAAATACTTTTGAATCTACCTATGGACCCGGAATCGGATGAAGAGCTTTACCGGTCCAATGTTCCGGGAGAGGAGGAATGTTTTATGTTGAATCTTTACGGGTACGAGATGCGGGCGCTGCGGACGTTGTTGCAAAAAGTGCGGTAAGCAGGAGCGCGGGTTCTTAGCACCTCAGAGCTCTTTTAAGGAGCTCTGAGGTGCTTTCAAATTTATTTGTAAAATTCACCCGTCCACAATTTTTTGGATGTATATTTATTTTTTTATTTCTATACGTTTCTTTATACCCACCTTTTTTAAACCATGTAAAACTCCAAAATCAATTATTGTGGTGTCATTTTTTCGCTTAAGGGTTAAGCCTTTTGGCGACATCGTGTCGCTGTTTGCAGGCGAACGTCCTGTTCTTTATTTATTATATATTTCCCAAAATTCTTTTTTATATTCACCACAAGCTTTATTCATTGTTTTTTCATTGATGCAATATTCTTCATGACAATTTATATTAAAATCGCTTTTATTAAAATGATCAGTGATTAAATCTATAAGTTTTAAATTATTTTTTGTCTTTTTTAATAGCGCTTTATATTGATTGAAAATAGTACTATTAATAATGAATTTTTTATCTTTAATTTGGATAGCACCGATTTTTAAAAATTTATTCATAAAGTCATTAATTTCATGTACTGTTGGAATTGCATGATTAATCATATCAGCAGAAGAAATCATTTCTTTTAAAGTAACTCCTTCAGTAGTTGCTGTTTTATGGATAGCTAGAGATAAAAATATCCATCCATCATGAAACTCAAATTTTATTTTATCATCCATAGTTCTTAATCCAAATACAGACATTCAGCATAAGTAAAATCACCTTTTTTCAAATCCGTTGGGTGAATGACAATAAGTGCGTTCCCATCACCGAAATCGTAATGAAAAACCAAAGTCTCGTTAGAATCATCCCAATGAGCATATTCATATGTATTATCAGGGGTTCCCAGGATGTGATCATAGAGTCTTCTGTATTTTATTTCACCGGGAACGTTCAGGAGTTTTTTTATTTTGGAGATGGAATCCCCGGGCAGTAAATCCATCTCTATATATTTGAAATGGAAGTTAGGATGGAATTCCATTTTTTTTTCAAAAAAATCAATATTGGACAAATAAACCTTCTTCAAACCTGAGGGATACTCTTGTACTGAAAGTGATTTGATGGGGGCGTTGCTGTAAAAAGCTTTTCCAAATCCACCATCTTTAATGAAATGATAAATCATACCGGAATCGGGAAATTCATTATTTAAATCATATTTTTTGAAATCGCTGATATTGAGTTGCGCGAAAAAGTAATATTCTTCACCTTTAGATCCTTGAGGCCATTCAAAACCCGGGGGAAGATGGGGTAAACCGCCTTTTTTGGAAGATCCCGGAGGTATGGGTTTCTCTGTTGGAGAATAACTATCCACTGCAATCACATAAGTAAAGAAATCAGCCAGTTTTTGCTTAAACGCTTCCTCTTCATCCTCAAATTCAGAGAAATCTATTCCTGAAACATCAATGTCCCGCAAAACTTTGTCAACTTTATCAAAAACTTTATTTCGGCTGACCTTTCGGGTAGATTCAACACCTCCAAACTCTTTGAGTAACTCAATCATATTTGAATTACCTTTTTGTTTCGCAAGAGTCAGGGCCGTCTCTTCCGATTTGTTTTTCATATTGACGTTTGAACCTTTTTCCAACAACAAGCGAACTAATTCTAAGTAACCCTTATTCGCCGCGTGAATCAAAATTGTTGTTCCCAAAAAGGGGCCAGCTATAGCATCAGGTTTTTCACCGCGTTCCAGCAGCACTTGAACTACCTCAGGATGATTCCTATAAACAGCGGTTGTTAAGGCAGTGCGTCCGAAATTATCACAAATGGATATGTCAGCTCCGGCATCAAGTAATAATGTAACAATCTGTAAATTTCCGGATTCCGCAGCCATAATCAAAGGTGTCGCACCATTATGGTCCCTGTAGTCCAAATAAGCCCCATTATCCAGTAATAAACGAACCATATCAACAAACCTGTTTATAACAGAGCTATATAAAGCTGTGTTAAATCCATATTCATGAGCTACTTGATTTACATCTTCCCCTGCTTTGAGCATTTTTCGGACCTTGAGAACTTTTCCTTTTATTACTGCTTTTACAAATTTCATTTTATTAAACATGTATCAATTTTCACGCCATTTACAAAAAAAATCAACCAAAAAATCCCTCCCCGCTAACAAAATTTATTGAAATTAAAATCAATGGCAACAGACAAAGTGTTTGATTTTAGTGATCAAAATCTAAAATTAAAATCAGAAAAATTATAAGATTGACAAGAACGTTAATTTGTGCTTTATGTTAGATCATGAATGCAAATATTGTAATTATAAATTCTTGAAGCACATTCAGAGCATACAAATAAAGCGGGGCAGGGGATATGAACAAACAAAATGATCCGCACGGGAAGGTTGACCGCAGGATTGAAAAAAAAACTGACTGGGCTAAAAAAGCTTCACAGATGATTTTGCAGGAAGATCGTGCGTTTTTCCGGAAAGCTATGAGGGATGTAAAAAAACTTTTCGCACTAAAGCGGAAGAAATAAAAGAACGATGGCTGGAGTATAACGAGCTTGTATGGGGAAAGCCCCGGTAAGGCAACTATCAGGCTGATTGCTTTTTTAACCGTTTCTCCTGCTTGTACTCTTTCACGGATTCATATTTTAAGAGACCACTCTCCGCCTCGTTAAGAGATGACATTATATAGAAGAAAGTGATATTATTCTTTTTCAAAAAAAGTTTTTTATGTCTGTGTCCACAAATAATTTTAATATTTTTGTTTTCGGGAAGATTATCAAAAAAATCACCATATTTTGTACTGCCTTCATAAGCATCAAAAGGAGAAGCATCATCTTTTGGGATTATATCAGGGAATGTTTGCTACAGCGCCAAATTTTAAGACATGGTATACGTCAGGAGATAGAACAAGGGGGTATAGCGGATGGAATACTGGTGAAACCGGGGGATTGGAAACAAGACCCAAAAACGCTTATGTAAATTATATTATCAAGTATTAATGAGAATTAAATAAATACTATCCCTCTCACTTGAAAATATTTAACCTGGTTATAATTATATTTCCGCTATGGCCGGGTTTTATTATCAAAAATTATACCGTTATTCTTGACGTCAGGTATTTATGTTGTTATAATAGAGGCAGGCACTAAACCAACAATTCCCAACAACTCGAAAGCCTTTATATATTCAGGGGCTTATACTACTCACGGACCTTGTTTACTTTGCCAGGTTAATGGTTGACTAATGCCGCATCCTCATGCTGTGATGTATTGATCCAAAACAGGTTAACAGGATCGGTATGTCTATTGTCTGCATCAAAAGAGCATGTATATTTTATATATATGCTTAAAGTATAAAAAACAAAAATAAAACAAGAGGAGTGTGCAATGAAAAAAAATCTCAGATCATGTTTAGCGGCTTTATTAGTAGTTTCCGTTTTTGGTTTTATGGGATGTGAGGCCGGTTTAACGAGTAATGATGGTAATGGTTCTCCGGACGATTCGGGGGATAGCGGGTTTAGTTTTTCGGATCTTTATTCACGGATAAAAATCCTGGAAAAAGAAAATAAAAAACTGAATGAAGTGATTGAACAGTTAACTGATCAACAAGCTAATACTTCAAGTGGTTTAGCCGGGAGAATTGACGCATTGGAAGGGCATGTGGGCGGTATTTCTGTTGCCGATTTAAAAAATACCATTGATGATTTATCATATTCTGTTTCTGATAGCTGGTCGGGTGCAATAAGCACGACTTCCCTGAGTTATCAATACATTTCAGGCGCACCGGAAATAGTTCTTACGGATGTAAAAGCGGGAGATATATTTATTGCCTCTCTTGATGTGACAGGTTCAACTGGGTATAGCACACTTATTGCCACATCGGGTTTAATCGAATGGTGCGGTTCCGCACCCACTATTTTTTTCGATTTTATATTCTACTTGCCTGTGACGACTCAACATGGAAAAGCAATGGGAATTTTTAAAGCAGCAAGTAGCGGCACAATAATAATAAGGATGCATAGCAAGGGCTATAAGAAGCAGATCACTGACATCATGAATGACAACAAACGTTGGGTCGACATGCCAGCTAATGCTAGTCAAGGAAGCGTGCTTGTCTCCAAACTGGGGAAGCAATAAATTTTATATTAATGCCTGCCGGAATAATATAATACAAAACTCCGGCAGGGTCTTCTCTTATAATCTTGACTTATAGCGTGACTTCATCATGTTTGTATAATTATCATCAATCTCTTTATCGGGATCACCCTTTTTTTTCTTCTTTATAAAGAGTACCGCAGACGACAACTATGTTGACACAGAGGGGTATATGATCTTTGGAGCACAGGCAATTCTAATTTTTTGTACAGTTTGTCGTTGACAGGAATGATAAAATCTTTTATTTTATTAAAATTAAATTAAAATATGGGAGTCATATATGCCAGAGTTTATTAAATTTGATCAACTGCCCAGCGAGATACAAAAAAAATGGAAAGAGAAGATATTTGACACATCTGATGTTTCTCTTTCTTATTCACCCGGTGGATTTCCCTATATTGAAACACTAAAACTGCAAGCTTTTGTGACTGATTTAAGAGTGAAGTTGATGAAAGAAAGTACAAAAAAGAATGCTTTGAACTTGCATAACCCTATCCATGAATATCAAAAATTAAAATTAATGATAACAGACAAAGTGCCCGATTTTAGTGAAAAACAAAATATTTTAATAATCGCAGACGGGCCTTCAAAGGATGAAGATTTAGAAGTGATCGGGAAATTTTTTCAGAACAACCCTCTTCTCCGCCGGAAAACACTTATTGTATCTGTTAACCGTATTACCAAAGTACTCATGCATCAATATAATATTATCCCTGACGTTGTTGTGGTGACCGATGTTCTTTCAGGTGCTAAGATCATTAAGCGGGATGATGAAATTAGTTTTGATAATGATGAAATTATGTTGTTAAAAAATACCTGTCTTGCGGGATTGTTTTATGTTAATTATTTGTATTTTGAAAAATGGCCAGGGCCGTCATTTCTTTTTTTTGAACCGGGGAAAACGGATATATACAAAGAATTATTTGCTCCATTTGAAAAAGAGTTGTCCCGGGAAGCAATGACAAAGAGTACTCTTTATTATGGAGCCAATGTCAGTTCTGCCTGTTTCAGTATTGCAATTAATATACTTTCTGATTCAATAAAAAAAATATTTTTTGTTGGACATGATTTTGGAGCTTCAACAGCGCAGATCAGTTCACAAGATGCTTTGTCACCGGATAATTACTCCCTACCGGAGGGCTCTACCATTGTCGTAAATGATGAAGGTTACCTCGCGCTAGTCCCTCATGCCCTCTACGAAATCTACGATGATCAAACCGAAGCAGCGGTCAACATATTTAAAGAAAACGCGGGAAAATATATTGATTGTATTAATTACAGCAAAGGCAGTTTTGGCTTTTCGCCCGATGGTGTTGTCATAAAGTCAATTGATACTATTGAGCGACTCCCTGAAGAAAAAGATTTTTCATTTTAGCCTGCCGGAATGGGTCTTCTATGTATATTAAATAGATTTTATTCCGGGGTATGAAAAAGAACTTGTTTTTTTAAAGCAAAGAGATCTCCCAATAAAAATATTGATTTCCAGTTTAACATGCAGGAACCGGAAGGTGAGTTTGCCTATTATCTTTCCATTAAAAATAAAACCTGTGAACTCATTGAGGGCCCCTCTCCAAAACCGGTTTGTGAAATTATTACGGATATTTCAACCTGGGAAGATATCGGGGGAAAGTATATTTCTCCCGGTGAAGCCGTAAAAAGCGGCCGGTTATGAACTGGTAATATCAAAAAGAGTTAATAAAAAAACAAAAAAGACATTTGAGCAAAGAATTTTTTCTGCTCCCATCTTTGTATCATCTGCCAATAAAAATATTGATGAAATCATGAGGGGTGAAAAAAAAGTCGAAGAAAGAAAGCTTTAAACTTTATCCTTTCTAATACAACAGGTGTTTCAATCTTCCGGACATACTTATTTATATTCATCCTTTAAAAACTAATGAGATCTATTAGTTCATTACCTCAACCCATTAACAAACCCACCCAGGCGGTTAGTACTTTTTGAGGGAAGTTAAAAAAAGCGTGACAGTTTTATCTTAAAAAACCTACTTATTATTAGAAGTAAATTTATTAAATTCTAAAGGGGTAATTTCTATGAAAAAAATTCTATGTTTAAGTTTATTGGTGGTAGTGGTTTTGGCGTTTGTTGGGTGTGAAGCCGGGTTGACGAGTAATGACGGTAATGGTTCGGGATTAGAAGATGGAGCCGGGTTTAGTTTTTCCGATATGTATTCACGGATGAATGCCCTGGAAGATAAAAATGAAAGACTTAGTGAGGAAATTGAACGGCTCAATAATGGACAGACCAGTACTTCAACTGGTTTAGCCGGAAGAATTGGTGAGTTAGAAGAGAAAGCGGATAATTTTTCTTTACAAATGTCCCCTGTTGGAACTATTGTTGCGTGGCATAAAAATTTGGCACATACTCCAGCATTGCCTGAAGGGTGGGTTGAGTGTAATGGTCAGCTTGTTAGTGATGAGGGAAGTGATTATGATGGCCAGAATGTTCCAGATCTTAATAACAATGACATTTTTCTTAAAGGTTCTTTAGAGTCGGGAAATACCGGGGGTAATAATGGCGGTCATTATCATGGTATGGGCTCCGGGGCCGATCTGAATATTGCTAAAAGCGGTTCCCATACACATCCGGCAACCCAGTCTTTCGCATATTTAAGAGGATTAAACCCTAATGTTGGAGGAACGGGGCCAGAGGGGTATCTCCATCACAGTCAAACTTCTAGTATCATGGAATCGGCAACACACTCTCATCCGGGTTCTTCTATTCGTGGACGGATCGGGAATGTTTCATCCGGTTTAGATGGTAATGCAGCGGGAAGCAATATGCCGAAATATTATTCTGTTGTGTGGATAATGAGGATCAAGTAATAGTTCTCTGCCTGCCGGAGTCCAATGTTGTTCCGGCAGGATTTTCCAATAAATAAGAAACTTGATAGAGACAGGTCTTTTTCTGTCCGGGGGATATTAACCGGAGCCTTTTCTGTTCCCGGGGTTAAAAACCCCGGGCTACATAACTACACCCCTCCGGGGTGTTTCCGGTATAGGACCGAACCGCCCGCAGGGCATTGGTTGATGCTGACCCAGGACAGAATAGCCCCAGCGGGGCGACGTGTTGTAGCTCGGGGTTTGGTTCTGAG
>JAAENB010000659.1 GCA_024224995.1 bacterium
ATCCATTGATGTGATTAAAGCATCAAACTCTTTTTTTGAATTATCAAGCTCATTCTTTATTTTTTCAAAATCCCGTACCAGGTCTTTCAATTGCACTTTTGCACCAAAAAATTTCTTTTCAAGTTCTCGAATAAGCACGTTCTTTCCATTCGAAATAACATCTTCAATAAAAGCGTCTTTCAGGGATTTTCCCAGGCTGTCCAGGTTGTTATAATTCGCCGAATCGAGAACCCGGCAGGTTCTTGTTAATCTTGACTGCAATTTTACAGGAGGATCGCTCTTAATTTCAATAGCGCACAGTTTATTTTTTATTCTCCCCACCAAAACATCGGCCGCATCCCTCCGGGCTTTTTCAATTGCAATCTCAGCCATAATACTGAATAATTCCGATGCCACGTCATCCGCGCTTGTTTCTTCTCCAAAGCCGGTTTCAGCCGGTACGGATTTTTTTTGCGTATACTCGGACCACTTATTCGTCTCACTGCTCTGCCCCTTCGCAGATGCATCAAAGATCGCTAAAAAAAATATCAATATCAATAATTTAGAGCCTTGTTGTTTCAGGATTTTGCCTGTTCTCACGTTCATTGCTCCTTTGTTTATATTAATTTCATATCGGAAATATCAGTAAAAAAGCTGAAATTATTAGTGCAAAAACTCGAGATACCCACTATTTCATTGGTCCCATTAGCCGCTTTCCGTATTAACGGGGTACCTGAATCACCGCGAGTTGTAGCTTTTTTTGTCATTACCAGGTTAGTTTGCCGGTAACCAAGAATATATGAAGTAATATATACCCCTAAAATGCTGGTATCTTCAACCTTGCGTATTGTTGGTCGATACACAGATACCGGTTCATTCAGATCACTGGGAGTGGCTTTTGAAACAGGACCAATCTCGCCTATTGCATCAATTGAAAATTCGAGATCTTTCCGTTTGAGGTCTTTATCCAGTTCAATTACGGCAATATCATGGGGGGTTTTATAATAATTCTTATGCAGTTTTCCCAGGAACCTTTTCCCGCAATAAACCTTTGCTTTTTTCTTTTTCTTCTTAAAGAGATGGCCCGCAGTTACGGCATACTTCAGTTCATTTTTTTTATTCTTTAAAAAAAAGCCCAGGGCTCCTATTGGCTTTGATGATTTCAGACCAATGGGAGAACCGGGCCTGATTGGCCCTTTGTATTTCTTTTTCTTATACCCACCTCTCGACAGGATACTCTTCAAATAAACAGAATGTATTACGATCCGTTTTCCCGTAGACAATAAAAACTGTTTGGGCAATTTGGCATATTCAATATCACGGTCCCGGTTGATAAAAACAAGCACCGCGAGATCATCATGGTCAATAAAGTCAGAAGAACTCACACAGATCCCAAATCCAAGAGCTCCAAACCAATTCTGGGGGTCTCCAAAATTATCTTTTGCTCTCTCAATTGCTTCGTCTATTTCATGAGATTCATATATCGTTTCTTTCATAATCATAACCATAATAGTGCATATTAAATTGTAAAGTATTTTTCATAAATAAGCCTCTATATAGATTTATTTTATTTGACTATTTTTCAATTACCGGTATTTGTTGTGCTATACATCAAATAAACGCCGGGTATGGGATCATATGAAAACTGCCAAAATATTTAATAATGGTCAAAGTCAGGAAGTCCATCTTCCGGAAGATTGTAATTTTGACGATACTGAAGTATATGTTAAAAAATATGGAAATATGGTTATACTTATCCCAGTAAATGATCCCTGGGGATCATTTACCAAAAGTCTTGATGAATTTTCCGACGATTTCATGGAAGACAGAAACCAGTAGCTCCTCCTTCAGCTTTCTTCTTGACTTTTAACCCCATATTTCATATCTAAAACAAAAATATTGACAATATACTAATTAATACAGGTAAACACACATGACAATTCCACGGCTCAGGCTTATTGATAAACCAAGTGAAGGCGGCAAGTCCGATAAAATAGAAATAATCGTCCAATATGAAGATGAAACACTGAACTATACAGCAGACTATTTCCCCTCTCCTGTAGACCAAAAATTCCGGGAAAAACTGCACTGGTATTTCAAGGATTACCTGGTTCATCCTTACGGAAAAAACCAGCAGCTTGGAAGAGTCTTTCCCAGCGAGATCAATAAAATAGGCAGGCTCATGGGAGACCAGCTCTTTGGTGAAGATTACCCGCTCTTTACCCAGATTGGGAAACTTGACGAAATTGGTATGGAACAGGTTATTGTGACCCTGGAATCGGAGCGGGCGGAGTTTTTTGATGAACCCTGGGAACTCCTGCTCCTCCCGGACACGGAACGGGCTCTTGCCGCTTCATGCGCCGGATTTATCCGTACCCGTTATAAAGACCCGGAACCCGCGGCCGCGATGAAACTTGAGGCAGAGAACAAGCTTCGCATACTTATGGTTATGCCCTGGCCGGAAAACCAGGGTACGCTGAATTCTTACTCTAATGCCTCTCTTATTATGAACGGTTTCTTTGAATATGAACAGTCAATTGACGTGGAGATCCTGAAAACCGCTTCCCGGGAAGGGCTGGAAAAGAGGCTGGCAGATAAAGAACTGCCCGTGCATATTGTCTACTTTTGCGGCTTTGCCGGGTATGATGCCGCTGCTGCTGCGCTGAGCGCGGGGTACCTTATTTTTGAAGATTCCAAAGACGGTGAAGAGCGGGTTTCCACGGATTCGGCAGCGCAGCTCCTGAAGGAGAATGGGGTTTCCATTTTATTTCTCGATCTTCACCAGTCTCCGGTTCCTGATGAGGCTCCTGTTGAGAATACCATGAACACCTCCATTGCCCTGGAACTGATGCAGTACGGACTGGAAGGGGTGGTTACCATGAGCCACGCGTCCTATACGTTTTCCACTTCCGAATATTTCCGTACTATTTTTAGCCAGATCGCCGGTGGCAAGTCTCTTGGCCAGGCTGTTGCGGAATCCCGCAAGTTTATGCTGAATGAATGCAGCCAGGACACCCTCACTTCCCAGAAAACAGATTTTTATGACTGGCCCCTGGCTCTTCATTACGGTCAGTATGATATTTCTGTTTTCCCACAGCCCCTGGAACCGGTTCCCCTGGTGCAGACCCGGTCTTATTCTAACGTGAGGAATACGGTTATCGGTTTTAAGAATGAGATGCTGCCGCCGAATTTATTTCTTGGCAGAGATAAGGAGTTTCATCATATTGAGAATACCTTTCACCGGAATTCCATAATTCTTCTCTATGGCAGCCAGGGTATTGGCAAGACCCATCTTGCCCATCAATACGCGTATTGGTTTGC
>JAAENB010000660.1 GCA_024224995.1 bacterium
CGATGGGCCGCAGCTCTTCCGCATGATGGGAAATTATACCTATTGTAAAGGATTCATGCGGAAACGCATTAAAGAAATTAAGGCTCCCGATGGAAAAGTGCTTGGGTCTTTTGAGTACGATAGTAAGGGAAGAGCCATTGCCATGGTTGATGGGAACGGCGAGCGTCTTGTTTACGGGTTTGATATTCCCAATCACCGGCAGACGGTGACGGACAGGCTGGGCAACAGTACCCAGTATGAGTTCAACATGAAGGGAGATGTGACCCGGAAGGTTGATGCCCTGGGGCATGAAACAGCCTGGACGTATAATGACAAAGGAAAAATGCTCACGGAAGCCGATGCCTTGGGGAATACTACGGAGTATACCTATGACAATAAAGGGAACAGGTTAAGTATAACAGACCCCGCAGGGCAGGTCACAAGATACAGCTATAATGACAGAAATCAAATACTAAGCACAACCCATCCTGATGGTACGGTAAGAGAACAAACCTATGACAATAAAGGCAACCTTCTCACATTTGCCGACATGTCAGGAAGAGTTACCGGGATGTCGTATGATTCAAATGGAGCACTGAAATCACTATCATATGCTGGTATAGAAAAAATGACATATGAGTATAATAAGCAGGGTAATCCCACTCGTATTGAGGATGCTCTGAGCAACGCCACTCTCTATACCTATGACTCACACGGCAACAGGTTGAGTGAAACAAAAACTCGTACAACAGGTGCCGGTCCCGTTACCATGACAACATCCTATGTCTATGACAACAAGGGAAGACTGGTGGGAACTACCGATGCCGAAGATCATTCCAGCTCAATAGAGTATAACGCACAGGGCCAAAAAACAGCCGAAACGGATAAGAACGGGAACCGTACTACATACGAGTATAATGATGCCGGGAAGCTCATGAAAACCGTTTATCCCGATGATACAACGGAAACAAGAACCTATGACCCGGAAGGAAATATTCTCAGCATAACAGACCGAGAGGGAAAAACCGCAACCTATGAGTATAACGCCCTGGGTAATCCCGTGAGTTTAGCAGTTCCCGGCTATGGGAATGTGGGGTATGAATATAATGCTGCCGGAAAAATTACCGCAACCATTGGATTTAACGGTGACAGGCAAACAATGATGTATGATGCCGCAGGCCGACTTCTTGAGTCTTCCGACGGAAAAGGGAACACCGTTGCACTGGCCTATCATTCATCGGGTATAACAAAAGAAATCGTTAACGCCCTGGGGAATGTTACCAAATGTGAATATGACACCAGGGGAAGAATTATGAAGCTCACAAATGCCCGAGGCAATGACACTCACTATGAGTATAATGATGTCGGCAACCTGGCGAGCATAGTTTTTCCCAATGAGACCACTATGGCAATCGCTTATGACAGCCAGGGTAGAAAAACATCCGTAACGGACCAGGCCGGGAAAAACACTTACTTTGTATATGATGACCTGGACAGGGTACATATGGTTATTGATATGCATGGCAATGAAACCGTATACTCATATGATGAAGTGGGAAATATGATCTCAGTCACCGACGCGGCAGGAAAAACAAAAACCTGGGAATACAACAACATGGGTCGGCTTACCCGGCATACCAGGGCAGCAGGAATATCGACCACTTTTGTGCATGATCCAAATGGCAACATTGTTTCCAAAACCGATTTTAACGGGAACACGCTGGGCTTTCAATATGATTTGAATAATCGCCTGGTGAAAAAAATATATCCCGATACTTCGGAAATATCATTTTCATATAGTGCCAACGGGGGCCTTGAAAAGGTAAACGACAAACGGGGGGATACAGATTATTCTCGTGACGAAAAAGGAAGACTGGTAACGGTAACCAATCCCGATGGAAGCTCCATTGCGTATGCCTATGATGAAGAAGGCAACTGTACTTCAGTAACAGCACCTTCCGGTACGTCCCATTACACCTATGATGTACTGGGACGCCTTGAAACAGTATCTGACGTGGGTGGTGGTGAAACAAGGTATTCCTATACTGCTGTGGGTAAGCCGGGAAGTGTGCAATATGCAAACGGAACCATAGCCCGGTATACCTATGATACCCTCAACCGGCTAACAGGGCTTGAACATACAGGACCGTCAAATGAGCTCATCGCAGGGTACACATTCACACTGGATCCGGCAGGAAACCGGACCCGTATTGAAGAAAACAGCGGAAGGATCACCCGGTATACCTATGATGACCTGTACCGGGTTAGCTCTGAAGAAATAAGCGACCCTGTACTTGGTAATGAGACAATATCATATACCTATGATGCTGTGGGCAACCGCTTAACCAGGAGTGACTCTACAGGATTAACTGCCTATGAATACAATGATAGTCATCAGCTTGTAACAGAACAGGGTTCAGGAGTTACTTTTACCTACTCCTATGACAATAACGGGAATACCATAGGCAAGGTTGACGAAACAGGTGCGGCAACTCCGGAACAGTACACCTATAATTATGACAACCGGCTAACCCGGATTCAAAATGGAGCAGGTGTTGCCCAATACGGGTATGATGCCGATGGAGTCCGGGTACAATCAGTGGAGAACGGCGAGACAACCAATTATCTGGTTGATAAAAATTGTCCATATTCCCGGGTACTGAATGAAACAGATGCCTCTGGCTTGCTGCGGGCTGCTTATCAATACGGTCATAACCTTGTAAGCCAGGATCGAGACGGATCAATTTCTTACTATCATTATGACGGGCTGGGCAGTACCAGGGCTCTCTCCAATAACACCGGAACCGTAACCGATACCTATACCTATGGTGCCTTTGGCTCCCTGGCGGCACGCACCGGGAACACGGAGAACAAATATCGTTTTACCGGCGAGCAACAGGATGAAATCTCAGGGTTTTATCACCTCAGAGCCAGGTATTATAATCCGGCTGTGGGAAGATTTATTACACCTGATCCATATCCCGGAAGAGGCCTTGAACCCGTAACAATGCATAAATACCTCTATGCGGACGGGAATCCCGTAAACAAGATTGATCCAAGCGGGTATAGAACAGTCTCTGAATTAAACGCGGTAATGGATATGATAGGAACTTTGATGAAGATAAGTCACAAAGTAAGCGGTTTCATGAGAACTGTTGATAAGGTGCGTGGAGTGGTTGATATATTAAGTCTTGTAACTCAAGTTAATAGTTTCCTGGGTATGGGCAACATGGGTCAATTGGCCCAATCGTATCGTCAAACGTTTTTAGCCTCTTCACGTTCTCAAGGCGGTATACGTAGTTTTAGAAGAATACTTGATCCACACTATTGGGACGATATACTTATGAGTTTTACCGGCCATGCACCTAAAATAGGATGGAAAATAATTGAAAGAATGTCCAAGGACGGTTTCAAAGAAGTAAGAGAGTTTTTGATGAGTAATCCGAGTAAGAAGGGTTTTGCTATCTATATGCCAACTCCTCAGGGGATTGCCATCCCAAGAGCGTTTATAAACACAAAACGTAAATTTACTGTATCAGGCCAATCTTTTCCGCTCATATTGATCTTTGGCAACTCAGCAGGGAAAGGCGGCTCTATTCTAGGTGCCGGTTTGATGACTAATATTGGATCAAATAGCAGTCGCCAATTATTCAGGATGGATTGGCATGCTCCCTGGGATCATTTTTACCGAAATGGCAGGATTAAGAGCGTAGGAAAATTAGATTACACGTTGGTAGGAGATATTCCACAGTTCCATTACCATATAAGGAAATAATCCTTTCTACTGCATACAACAAAGCCGCTTGAGAACTCTCAAGCGGCTTTTTTACTACACCGGTTCAAAAAAACTCCGCCTCCTTCTCCTTAAACCCACCCCCAAAACCGACATTTCCCCGTTTTTGTTAAAAACAAATTTTTCGGAGCCATTTAAAAAAA
>JAAENB010000661.1 GCA_024224995.1 bacterium
AATAACAGCGCGAAAAAGAAATATGTATGCGAGAAAAAACCGGATATGTTAAATCCTGTAGTACCCCGCTGGGATAAGTTAAAGCACAAGCACTATCTTTCTCACCTGATCCAGACAGCGCGGGGATGTCCTTTTGACTGCGATTTTTGCAGTGTGAGTAAATTATTCGGCAAGCCCCGGCCAAAGCCCATAGCGCATATTGTAAAAGAGATTGAAGAGTTGAAAAAACACGTAAAAAGGCCCTGGCCGTTATGGGTCTCATTTGCCGATGACAATATTATAGGAAATCCAAAGCGGGCAAAAGAGCTTTTTCGGGCGCTTATTCCTTTGAAGATAAAATGGTGGAGCCAGGCAAGTATCAATTTAGCCAATGACGAAGAGCTTCTGGAGCTGGCACAGCAAAGCGGTTGTGATTCTTTGCTCATAGGATTTGAATCGGTATCTCAAAAAGCCCAGCAGGAAGTGAACAAAGGGAAGCTGAATAAGGTAGATGATTTTAAACGGGCAGTGAAAAAGATACAGGAATACGGCATCTCGCTCTATCCCTCGTTTATATTCGGGTTTGATGATGATGAAAAAACAATATTTGATGAAACATATAATTTTCTTCAGGAAACCGGCATGGAGTTTCCCATGTTAAGTATCATGACGCCCTGGGCCGGCACACGCCTCCATAAGCGTCTTGAAAAAGAAGGCCGTCTTTTCCCCATTGCCTGGGAAGACTTGCACAGTTACAGTGTCTATTATACTCCCAAAAAGATGACCGCAGATGAACTGCTGCAGGGACATCGAAGAACCATATATAAACTCTATTCCATGGAAGCGATTTTTGAACGGATTGAGATAGCCTATGAAAACGGAAGCCTGAGAAATAAGGAAAAAAATCTTTTTTTCCGTTTCCTTGTAAGCACTCTTCTGTTTAAGGAATTATTGGTGAGGGATAAAGAATTAAAACAGTTTGTTCGAAAGCTGCTCAAAATTATATGGACTAAAAAGAACATAAAAAGCGAACCCCTGTTGTTCCTTATAGACCGTTTTGTTTTTGCCCGCAAACTTAAAAAAGCTTCCCTTAACCAGGAATAAAAGGAAGGCAGCCGGGATGGTAAAAAAACCGTCCCGGTGGTAAATTTTTTTCTCTCTCTTTTTCTCTTCTCTTTTTATGATTCCTTCGTCGTACAAATAAAACATCATTGTTCGTAAATAATTTAAACTAAAAAAATACTGTTGTTCATTCCCCCTCACCTAGCGTTCATGCCTCCCCGGTTGCCTGAGGGACAAAAAATTGTTATTATATCAATAATAATAATTATTATTATTGATATAATAATTACTATCCTTTCTTTTGATTCTTTATCCATTTTGCAGGAACTGTTGATGTGAATCTTCTGCCGCTTTCGGCGGCGGGGATAATATATTTAATTTTTCCAAATAGCTGAGTGGTGACTAAAAAATAAAAATAAAAATAAAAAGTAATAAGAAGTAATAAAAATTAAATAAAAAAGATGGGGTAGAAAATGAGAGTAAAAAATTTTAAGAAGACGTTTAATACTTTTTTTCGTGCGGGGATAAAAATAATCCTGCTATTTTTATTAGTGTCCGGTGCCGGAGTTCGCGGATTCGCGGCAGACAGGATAATGCTTTTTTCCCCTCATGAGGATGATGAGACCATTGCCTGTGCCGGAATTATTAACCGGGCAGTGGAACGAGGCGACGAGATTTTTGTAGTTATGGTCCTGAATGGGGACAGTCACGGCGGAGTTATAAAAGCTCAAATACGTATTGAGCGAACTATTGCCGCTATGGAAGTGCTGGGTCTTTCCAAAGATCATATTCTTTACCTGGGCTACGCGGACGGCCGTGTTCTGGGTAATGCCTGGCAGAATCCCGGTGAAATTTTCACCAGTAGTGACGGTATTACCATTGAAACATACGGTTTTCCTGAAGATCAGTACCCCCACATCGGTATAGAGGATTATCATTACACTACGTATGGTGAGCATGCTCTTTATACCAGGGAGAATATTTCGACAGATTTTACAAACCTTCTCAATGAATATCAACCTGATGTTATTTTTTCCCCGGCCCCTATTGAAGTACATGCCGATCATTCTTCAGTTGGGCTGTTTCTTACGGAAGCGCTTGTTCAAATAGGGACAAACCCGGCAAATACCTATACTCCCCTGGTTTATGAGTACTTAATTTATAAGCAGCGGCTTCCGCAAGATACTCAGGATCCTACAGAGCCTGTGTTAAACACTGAGGCAAATATGGATGCCACACCCTATGCCTGGCTCAACCGGGTCTCCTATGCTGTTCCTGAAGAAATGACACTGCCTTTTGAGAGCAATCTCAA
>JAAENB010000662.1 GCA_024224995.1 bacterium
ATTGCGAGCTGCATCTGGCCTGGAAGTAGTATGGGCTCTTTGGGTTGTGAGGACTGTTTGAGCGGAGCGAGTTCCGGAGCAATCCAAAGAGCCCATACTACTTCCAGGCCCGCGCACAAGCAAAATTTAGTTTCTTGAGAGTGGGAAGAGGTCGCGAACGTATTATTATGGGGACAGCATATACCTGAAGGAGAAAACAATGAAAAACAAAATAACTAAAACCGCACCCAACACCCGGTGGCACGTGGCATTCGAAGACAGCGGTTATTGGCGAACGGGAATCTATAAACCGGAATGCAATTCCGTAGAAGAGATTCAAGAACTGGAAAAACACACCTGCCCGGAACTGTTTCTTTGCTGCGGCGGGAAGATGGGACTCCTGGTAAGCGACGGCAGCAATGAAGAAATTATACACATGGAACCGGGAGAAGCGATTGAGCTAACGGAATATCATAATGGGTTTGCCGTAGATCCCGAAGGGTATTTTTTTGTAGTGGAACGAACGGATTTTTCAACTGAATATATGGATCGAAAAAACAGGGAAATAATTCGCCGTGTTACCGTAAGCAGTTCAAAGAGCACTTGATCTTTTTAATCCGGAAGCTATGGGATTCGCAGCTTTCAGGAATTATTCCCTACTCGCTGCGTTGATCTGTCCAAATTGAAGACCGGGTTTTTTACTTCACGGCTTCAAACGCGCCAATATCAAGCATCCCGTACATTTCCCGTTTTTCTTTCGCAACCGGGTGAACATATTCCCACTCCGGAGTAAGGGAAAGTCCCCCGCCCCTACCGGGATCGATTCCCGCGTCAATAGCTTCGCCGCTTTCCAGACTAAAATCATAATTACTTCTGTTCGTGAAACCGGAATAGGTACCTTCGAAATTATTGGAGATGTTGCCGCTGCCGTTAACAACAGCCGAAGCAAAGCCGTCAAAAATATTATTAACAATCTCAACAGCCGACGGAGATCCCGCAATCCTGATTCCTCTGCCATTGCTCCGGTCATTAACAAAAGTATTATTAACCACATACAGTTCCTGGGAAGGATTTTTTGCCCCTTCAGCCGCAAAGGAGATCATAGTAGTATTCTCGCTATTCGCGCCCTGGTGAAGAGTATTACCGATAATATACGACTTGCCGCCATTAGGAAGATCAATAAGATAACTGGAGTAGCCGTTTTCTTCATCCATGATCCTGTTATAAAGAATATAATTCTCATGGGCCCTGCTTTTTACCGTATGGCCATGCTCGGCATGATGAGAATAGCTGCCTCTGAGAATAAATCTTTTAACATAATTTATGTAGATATTATGGCTAAACCCGCCATTCGATTTACCATGATTACGGAACTCCGAATATTCAACCACTATTTCACTTTCCGAGTCATTCCCCGAAAGGATGCCCATCTCATTATCATGAAAATAGCAGTTCCGAACCGTAAGGTTTGTTCCTTCCTGGCGAATGCCCGCGCCGTTCCTGTCGGGAACTACGGCGCCTGAAAATTCAATATTTTCAATGGTAGTGTTATCTCCACCAATTACCCAGATAGCTTTTTGGTTAGGGATGGTTGCCCCGCTCGCGTCAAGATGCGCGCCGCCGTTGTTGCCCCGAATAACAAGGTTATTCGCTCTCCATACGGCAGTATCACCGGAATATACACCAGCGTCAATTTCAATAACATCGCCGTCAACGGCAGCCGCGGCAGCTTCACTGGGCAGTTTATATTGCCGTGTTGGGCCAACAAAAATAGTCGCTTCCGCCAGGTCATCATTATTTTCATCGGGCCAGCTTAAGGGATTCTCCCCGGTATTGGTTCCCCCGATAATATCTTCAATAGTACAGGAAAATAATAAGAAAAAAGACGATAAAATGACCGATAGTGTCATTGATTGAATTATTGCTGTTTTTTTTACCACTGTTAATAATGCCGATATTTTCATGTTAAATATCCCCCTCTGAATGCTTTTTTATTTGTATGCATTGTTTTTTTTTGCATATCAAAAACAGACGGGAATCAACGGCAAAATGTTCCATTTTTTCTTGTTTTTTTTGAAAAAAAACAGTTATCTTCTCTGTTCAGGCTTCCTGTTAGTCATTTTAAACTCCCTGATTTTATTGGCGTATTTTCCATTAAAAACATAGGTCAGGGGATTGGGGCCGTAATAAACTCTCACTTTTAATCTCTTCACGGTCCTTAATTTGTTATAAAGGTCATTGTCCAGCAACAACACACCGGAAATAGATTTTTGTGGAATATAATAAACAGTGCTGGTAGAATGAGTGCTTTTGGAAGAGTCCGAATCAAAAGAACCGGACTTTGATTTTTTGGTAAAATCAGTAAAGCCGCTGGTGCCGGAAGAGTCTTTTGTGTAGTCTGTAAAGGCACTACGGCCAAAAGAATTTGAATTAGAGGATTTTTTTGTATAGTCCACATACCTGGCCATATGAACGCTCACCTTGCCGTATTGATTTTCCTCTTCAAATGGCTCAAATGAATAGTTCTCATGCCCGGGAATGTTGTCGTTGAAAATATAAGTCCGGGCGATCTTTCCGGAATTGTTAAACCAGCTAAGCTGTTTTTTATCGCCATTGAGTTCAACAAAAACGTCTTTTGTTAAGTCGGGATCGCCCTGTTGAACAGTAATTTGAATAAAAAGTTTCACGCTTCTAATTCTCTTATCTTTAATTTCTTTAACAAAAGTAAAACTCGCGGGTTTGCCGCCTCTAATGCCGCTTTCTTCAGCGCTTAGATTTTGAACTAAAGTAACTGTTGTAAGCTCTTTAAAATCGTCATTTCGAACGGTAATTTTCCCGTATCGTGATGCGCATGAAGCAATAAATAATAAGATACATACGGCTAATAAGATTTTTTTAAACATAATAATTCTCCCTCTTATGCAATGGTCTTATCACTAAGATTTATTTATGGATTTGTTGTAAATGATTTTTTAAAAAATGTTTGGGTACAAATTTGTACCCAATTTTAAGTTCGCGGATATATATGGTTTTCATTAGATGAGGGATTTATTTTGTATAATGAAATTAAGATAGGATGTGGAAAATGAGTGATGATACGGGAGAAAGAGGGTTACTTCAGCTCTTCCAGTAAATACTCGACTTCTTTATTTTTAAAACCAACCCCTAGCAAAAGGATTTTTTTCTTTCCGCTAATATAGGGCTGGAAATATTTTTTGCTTTTTATCTGTTTCATCGCTTTTTTAGCGGAACCAAGTTTGAACTCAATAATATAGATGGTTTCATCAAATTCCAGAACAGCGTCCACCCTTCCTTTGTCAGAGAGCATTTCCAGGTTGACGGTGCATCCCATGAGTTTAAGCACCAGATAGAAGAGAGAATGATAATAGGCTTCAACTTCCAGATGCAGGGTATAGGGAATGCTCGCAAGAATTGAACTGATAAATTGAATGAATTTGTCAATCTCTTCGTTGTAGAGAGCCAGTTTCATTTCGTTATGAAGGATTTGAACACCAGCGAGATCTTTACCGGTAAAGTCATGAAAAAGATAATTAAAAAGAGACCTGCTAACCTCCCGGTTTGGATAAGAGAGATGGTATTCCGTTTCCTCGGTAATGGAGTTGACCGTAATTTTTTTGATAGTTAAATAACCGGTTTGGAATAATAATGAAAGGATATTCATGTCATCAAGGTTATAACTTTCAAATAGATAATTACTGGCTTTCCCTGTTTCCAGTCCGGGTATTTCAATTTTATTTTTACGAATGTGTTCAATTAAAAAGTGAGGAGTTCCTGTTTCAAACCAGTAGTTCATAAACTGGTAATCGGCAAAGAGATTTAATATGGAGAAGGGGTTATATACTTTGTTCTTTCCATCCCAGCTATAGCCATTGTACCAGTTTTTTATTTCTTTTAACAGTTTATCCCTGTCGATTTCATTTTGAGCCATAAATTCTTTTATTCTATCAGGAAAATATTGTTCAAGTTCATCCTGGGTATATCCCAGCATTGAAGCATATTCTTTTGATAGGGTAATATCACGCAGATTGTTGAGCCCGGAAAAGACCGAAACCTTCGCGAATTTGGAAACTCCCGTCAACAATACAAATTTTATTTGGGAATCTAATCCTTTTAGTGCGGAGTAAAAGTCTCGTAAAATTTTACGGTTTTCATTAGCTTTTGATATATCGGAAATATAATCGACAATTGGTTTATCATATTCATCTATTAGTATAACCACTTTATTTATTTTTGATAGTTTTTCAATTAACTCAATGAATGCTGATTTTACAATTGTTTCCGTAATTTCAATATTATATTCATGGCCAATTTTTATCAGAGTTTTAATTAATGAATCCTTGAAAACATCTTTGCCTTCAGAGTAGACAATGCATGAAAAATCAATATGTATTACCGGGAAGGTATCCCAATCTATTTTATCGTAGATAAACAACCCTTTAAAGAGCTCTTTTTTCCCAAGAAATATGGATTTAAGCGTGGAAATCAATAAAGATTTGCCAAACCTGCGAGGACGAGATAGGAAATATACTTCACCATTTTGAATTAAATCGTAAATATAAGGGGTTTTATCAATATACAAGTAATCGCCGGTGATTACTTTTTCAAAAGTCTGGATACCTATTGGTAATCGTTTCATGCAATGCTGCCCCTGAGTCTATAGTATAGAAATTCAGTATTGTGGATATTTGTTTTATTGTAAAGAAAAAAACTTGCCAATTCCCGTCCAATAAACCAAAACTACCACACTATGAAAAAATACGGCGTCACCCCCTGGGGGGAAATATTCATTGAAGCCATCTCACGCTACGACGAGAACGGCAGGCTCAGCAGGGGCAAGACCTATGCAAATACGGGCAGAGTACTGGATCTCAGGATCAATGGGGCTGAAGTTGAAGCCTGGGTTAAAGGAAGATCCTATTCGGGGTATAGCGTAGCAATAAAATTCAAGGCTTTTACGGCAAAAGAAAAAAAGCATATTGCTGATATCATTAGCGAAGATCCCCTGATCCTGGCGCGGATCATTAATGGCACGCTGCCGGAAGAGCTGCTCAGCCTGCTCGAAGAAAATGACATAGACCTGCTGCCCCAGAGCTGGACCGATATGAAGAGAAAATGCACCTGTCCCGATTGGGGCGACCCGTGCAAACATATGGCCGCAGTCTATTATACCCTCACCGCAGAGATCGATAAAAACCCATTCGCTATTTTTCTAATCCGGGGCATGGACCTTGCGGCGGAATTTGATATCCGGGAAGAGATCCTGGAAATAGCGTATCCCGTGCCCCTGGAATATGCCGAAGCGGGGACCAACGAACAGCATAACACCGCCGAAGTTGAGCTGACCCGGTATAGCGATCTATCACCCTTTATACTCTCCATGCTAGCTGAGTCACCGCCCTTTTCGGATATAAATTACCGGGAAGTGATGGGAGAATTTTATAAAAAGTCCCGTAAAAATCATGTGACCGTAATGTATCCCCGGGGAGGGGAGGATATTCCGCGTATAGAGCGAATACTCAAGGAATCGGCAATTGAGTTCGCGGCGGAAGAAAATATATATGATTCATATTTTGAAATACGGAACGAATTGTTTAAAGATGATAAAGAAGCCTATAGGCTTTTCGAGGGAATTGCCGGCAAACAATATAAAGACGGGGTCGCGGTAAACAGTATTGCCCTGTTAAACCTGTTTTTATCTTTTGAGGATGACGCGGGAACAGCCGAATACCGCTACCTGTACTACCTGTTTCGAGCGGTCTATCTTCTGGTGGAAGCGGGGGGATATCTTCCCGCAGTATTGGTTCGGGAGAAGGGATTTCAAATCGTATATAAACCGGCAGTCTCCATACCCGACGTGAAAGAGCAGGTGGAACGGCTTGCGGGTATAGCACCGCTAATGGCGAAGTATGCGGGGAAAAAGAAGAGTTTTACTCCCGTAACGGGAACCCTTTTTATACTAACGGCCTGTTTAACAGGCTATGTGCAAGCCCTTGAGTTTATGCATAAACGAAGAAAGGACAACCCGCCGGAAATATCGAAAACATTTTTCAGGAGCAGTCTGCATAAAACCACGACTTTTCAAACAAAGACCATACCCGCGTCCGTGAACAGCTATTTCGCGGTTTTTGATATTGTGCGAAGTGATTATCGATACAGCATTTATATTGATAAAGAAGATATAGATGAGATAGGGGAAAACGAGAAACAATATTATATGTCCATAGACGCGGGCACGGAAAAAAGCAAGTTTTCCCTGGATACGGCAGTACGGAAATTCGATCCGATCGATATTTTACGATTCCTTTCACTTATTACACTGTACCTGCCCGAGATCAAGCCCCTGCTGAAAGAAAAACAAACTCCCGTTGGGCGGGACCGGCTTGAGGAGTTTTTACTAAGCAGTTCCCTGGTGCTTTCGAACCTGGGGGTTGAAATTATACTGCCAAAAGAGCTCAAAAATATACTGCGCCCAAAGGCAGTGCTAACAACCGAAAAGAAACCGGGAGCAAAGAGCCATACGTCTTACCTGACGCTCGACAAGCTGCTTAAATATGAATGGAAGATCGCCATTGGCGACCGGCTTGTGAGTCTTGAGGAGTTTGAGAGACTGGTAGCCGGCGGCAGGGAGCTTATAGAATTCAATGAGCAATTTGTACGCCTGTCACCGGAAGAGGCAAAGAGAATTTTTGCCGATATGCGGAAAAAAATGACGGGCTTTGATATAATCCAGGCCAGGCTCAACAATGAAATTCTTCTCGACAAAGAGACGGAAAAGTTTATCGATACAATTTTTACCGGTAAAAAAATCGCGGTTCCGGGAGACCTGAACGCGCGGCTCAGGCCCTACCAGGAGCGGGGCTATCTCTGGGGAACAACAAATTTGCTCAATGGTTTTGGCATTATCCTTGCCGATGATATGGGCCTGGGAAAAACCATCCAGGCTATTACAATAATCCTGCATTTAAAAAATAGCGGGAGTTTAAAACACCAGATTATAATCGTGGCTCCCACAACACTTCTGTTTAACTGGGAACTGGAACTCGCGAAATTCGCTCCCCGTCTAAGCTGCCATTTATATTATGGGCCAAAAAGAGAGATGAAGAATGATGTTGATATCATTATAACAACATACCAGCTTCTTATGCGGGATATTAAAAAGCTGCAGGAGCAAAAATTCGACTGCCTTATTATAGATGAGGCTCAGTATATAAAAAACCCCGATACCAAATCTACCAAAGCGGTAAAAGAGTTGAAGGTGAAATATAAAATGGCTCTTTCCGGAACTCCCGTAGAAAATAATCTTTCCGAACTATGGAGTATATTTGATTTTGTGCTGCCGGGATATTTAAAGACGCTGGCGAATTTTAAAAAGAATTACGCGAAAGATATTGAAATAAGCAAAGACAGGGAAAAGATAAAACGGCTCAGGACCATAACGTCGCCCTTTATGCTTCGAAGGCTCAAGACCGACAAATCCATAATAGAGGACTTGCCCGAGAAAACGGTTATTGATGAATTCGCAACATTGTCGAAGGAGCAGGCGGCTCTGTACCAGGGGATTATCGACGACAATATTAAAAAGATTGAGACACTTGAAGGGGTGGAACGAAAGGGGATGATATTCAAGCTAATCACTTCGCTCAAACAGGTATGCAATCACCCCCGGAATTTCGACAAAACGAGCGCGGTTGCGCCGGAAGTGTCGGGCAAGGTTATGCTGCTTTTTACCCTTCTTGAAACGATAATGCAAAAAAATGAAAAGGTACTTATTTTTACCCAGTACGTGGAAATGGGTAAAATTCTCTATGAGCTGATTGAAAAAGAATTATATACTGTGCCCTTGTATCTTCATGGCGGCCTGTCAAAGAAAAAAAGGGAGGAGCTTATAGACCAATTTCAGAATGACTCTCGTCATTCGATTTTTATACTTTCCCTCAAGGCCGCCGGAGTAGGCCTAAACCTCACGGCAGCGTCAAACGTTATTCATTACGATCTCTGGTACAACCCGGCAGTTGAAAACCAGGCAACGGACCGTGCCTTTCGAATAGGCCAAACAAAGGATGTCTTTGTTCACCGTTTTATTACCAAAAATACTTTCGAAGAAAAAATCGACCGCATGATCAAAGCAAAGCAGGAGCTGTCCAACCTGAGTGTAAACATCGGAGAAAAATGGTTAAGCGAGATGGATAATGATGAACTGAAAAACCTGTTTTCTTAAGAGTGCGGACCCGGGTCTTCGGCTCCGCTCAGACACCGAATGGCCGGGAAAATATACGGAAGAAACTGCGGTTATACCGTGATCCGTTTCTATACAGGCTCCGGGTAAGATCCCCGGAAAAAGACCCTGTTTAAATCAAGTTTCTTAAGAGCTATTCCACTTCTCTAAAAAGTTTTAAAAAAGATATCAATTCCATCTTCCCGCCTTTAACCATATGGATTTTCCCGGAGGCAAAGACCGAGACCGGGTTTCTCAATTTTGCCAGCATCTCTTTCCAGATTTTTGAATTCATCGCGGCAATAATATCCGGGTTCTTCAGCATCCGGGGCTGGATTTCGGAAACGCCATGGCGAACATGAATGGTATAGATTTCACCGGTGTCGGTAAATTTGAAGGTCACTTTTTTATTCATGTCCATACAGGCATCCGCGTTAAGATGAACACTCATGGCAGAAAAGAAACCATCGAGAGGAAAATTGTGGACAGTTTTGGCACCGGTACCGGAAACTTTTCCTTTCGCGGTAAAGCCGTCACGCAGTTCAAGAGCCCGGGTGAGGTAATAATGCCGGGCATTGGGGTTGATATCTTTTTCACCCAGCGAAATAAGAGCCTTTATGCGTAACTCTTTTGCCGCGGTGTTGCCTTTGTCAAGCAGCAGCAGTTGATCGGTTAGAACCAGAACCCACTGGAAATCGTCTTTTCCAAATGCTGTCCGGGCCTTATTTAAAAGATTTTCTTCACCTCCGGCGAGGTCCGCGAAACGTTTTGCTTTTTCATGGGTCGCTAAGGGCTGAAGTGAAGCAGGGTTCCCATCGAACCAGCCTAAATTTCCCGAGAAAACCGATCGAACCGACCAGGAAACTTTTCCGTAAAATTCTTGCAGGTATGGTGATTTTGCAAGGTGCTCCGGGAGTTTTATTTTTTCAACAAGTTCGTCCGGGGTAAGACCCTGGTTAATGCCTTTAATTGATTGGTCATGAATAAACTGTATGGCATCCCGGTAATCCGTAAGGATTTTATAAATAGTACCGGAGCCGGAAAGGGGCCGTGAATGGCTGGGAACAAGATGAGCCGGTTCCAGGTATCTCATTGTATCAACACTTTTATACCATTGTTCCAGGCTTCTGAATTTGGTACCGCGTATTGTATAGAGGTTGGGAAAAGCTTTGTAAAAATTATCGCCGCATAAAAGTATTTTTTCATCGGGCAGCCATACATAAATTTGATCGTCTGTTTCACCGGGCGCGTGGATGAGCTTAAGCCGCACTCCTGAAATGCTAACATCCATTGTCTCTGAAAATGTTTTTGTAGGCAGTATCACCCCAAGCGAGCTTTTCTCAGTGATCGATAAAAATGGCCCAATGCCCGCGTTAACAACGCCTTTCTCATCAAGATAATTACCAAACATCCGCATACTGCGTATGCTGATTATCCGCCTTAGTTTGTTAACGATTCTTTTAATATGAAATTCAGTTGTTTCATGAGCGTAAATCTCGGGATTGGTATCTTCCCAGGCCCTTGAACCAAAAATATGATCCGTGTGATTGTGGGTGTAGATAATAGCCTTAACCGGTTTTTTGCTTATCTTTTCAAATTCTTTTTTAACGGCTTTCGCGGACTCAATGCTTTCAGTAGTGTCTACAATTATGGTGCTGGTATCGCCTTCGATCATTATTGAATTTGCCAGAGAGTAGCCAATTGCGACATGAACGTTTTTTCCTACTTTTATAATGTCTTTTCTGAACTCTTTAGTATGCTCCGAAAGACTTGCGTTTGATTCTATGTTCTTAATCGTTTTTGTTCCGTTTGAGGAATCGCCGCATGAGAGAAGAAAAAAGAGTGAAAAGATGATAATTATTCCGGGTTTGCAATACACAATGATCTCCTTATTTTTTAGAACAGGGTATATACAGTGTATGCGATCGACTACACTGTGTCAAGATCTTTTTGCGAAACAGGAGGATAGCTTATTTTACCGGTTTCTCCTTCGGAGATGTTTTTTTCTTTGTGTTCTTTTTTTGAGCAGTTTTTTTCCGGGAACTCTTCTTTTTAGCAGATGCTTTGTGAGTATCAATAGCCCCGGTAATCTCTTCAGTTCCGGATTTGAGTTTTTTCGTTTTCCTGCTTACCACGTCAATATCTTTGGCAATTGATTCATTAAAATCTTCTTTAAGACAGGCTTTAATTCCGTCGATTTCCGAATTAAGAGATTCGGTTTTTTCCGAGATACCGGCCAGTATGCCGTCAATTTCCTGGTAAAGTGACCTGGTGCTTTCCGAAAAACTTTCAATTTTGTTTTTTAAGGGTTCATCGAGATTTTGCCTAAGATAATTATTTATTGACTCCGGGATTTCCGTAACGCCGTTTATGAAGTTTTCTTTAACTGCTTCCGGAAGATTTTCCACATCTTTTTTAAGATCCTCTACAATTTGATTCTTAATAGCCGTAATCGTACCTTTAAAACCTACCGATTCTTCATTGCCATAGAACAGCATGTCAAATTCCTTCCCAATTTTTGTTGTTAAATTTTCTGCCAGCAGGTTGAATTCATTTTGTAAGCTCGATTGCATCTCCTGTTGAATGGAACCGGACAGGGCAGTGTAGTCCTCTTTCAGTTTTGTTGAAAGAGCTTCAACCTGTTCAATAAGGTTCTCGGATTCGATTTCTTTTCTGTCGGTAATGATTTTCAAATATAGATATAAAAGAAAACCCTGGAGAGATATTGCCGCGAAAATCATTTTTAATATGATCATGAATTTATAGGTAACAGCGCCATCCAGTTTGTCTAATTGCGCGAATATTTCTTTTTTATAGGCATAATGCTGCTCAACATAGGTTTTTACAATCCCCCGCCAGTCTTCCAGTATATACTGATAATTGTTTAGCATTTCCGTGTAGGTCTGGTCGTCGAGCTCAATGTTTGTTTTAAGGTTGGATATAATATTTTTATTTTCACGGATACTGCTGCTAAAATACATCCCAATGGCGGATATCCCGATTATAAAAGCAGTTGCCGGTAAAACTATTATTACATTAGGTTTGGCATTCTTTTTCCGCAATCGCAGATAATAAAAAATAAATGCCAGCGCGTGAAGGATCATCATAATATAAATGAGCCGTGTAGCGGTTAAAAGATCCTGGTGCCCGGTTTCGTTATTTGTTTTTAATATAGCGAAATTGGTATTAACCTGTTTGTAGAGTTTCACATGAAGGGTTTTCGACCGGCGAATAGCGGCTGATTTCCGGTAATCAATGAATTTATTACTGAAACGCCAGCTTAATTGATCATAATTTTTTTTGTCGGAATTAAAAGTGGATGTTAATGAGTGTAGTATTCCGGTTATTTCTTTTTGATTACCGGGAGTTGATTTAAACGCCAGATTGGCAATCCAGGCGGTTGATACGGTAACCAGTAAGACAATAATAAAATATAATAGTATGTTCTTTTTTTTACTGAAAAAATTCTTAATGCCAGAACCGGTTGAATCACTTTTTTTCATTTGCTGCCGCCCGTAAAAATAGTAGTAAAAATATTTATTATTAGTTGAATGTATTAAATGCCGCTGAAGTTTGTTGTCAAGATAAAAACAGTACGGATGTATTTTTTAAGACCGTATGGACGGTACTTTCGCATTCAATCTGTTAGTCGATAATTATTCGCATAAAAACCTCCAAACTGTTCTCATTTAAAGGAATTATCTAATTTTAAGATGAAAACCATCCCTTCCTTGCGTATATTCTCTCTGGACATTGAAAATGTTTTTGATTAGTTAATTAAAAATATAGTCAAAAACTGAAATTCAATATAAAAAATAAAACAATATAAGCTTAAACAATCTATCGGAGGTATTATGATTGCGAAAAAATTCTCAACAAAAAAAAGCCTGGTAATGTCAACTTTGTCTACATTCATCATGCTTGGCGTATTGATCTCTGCCGCACTTCCTGCCAGTGCTTACTGGAAAAGTGAAGAAGCACAGGATTATTTAAACAACCTGGCCGAATTGAATGACCAGACCGTAAGCAGAACCGCAGGAAACTGGGTGCAGCTTCTTCCCGAAGCAACATCAAATTTCAAACAACGGCAAGATCTCATCTTTAATGCTGATTCTATTGTAAACCTGTATACCCTGTGTATGTCCGGTGATGTAACCGGGAAAGGAACATCAGAAGCAATGATTGCTGCTGCAATGGAAGATGTGGAGGTAAATTTTATTTATCAGCCCATATCCCAGAAATTCTGGGGAGGCGGAGAAGAGCTCATAACTGCAATGCGAAACGCAGGAATTGGCACCAGGGAATACTGGCCTTCAAACCCCAAATGGTACGAGCCCTATAATAAGCTTATGCTGGCATGTCACAAAAAGTCACTCATTACTGATTCAAAGGAATTCGGTCTTGAAGCTATTACGGGTGGACGAAATATTGGTGATGATTACCTTGCAAACATACCTGAGTATGTTGATGAAGAAAACACTACTAACCTTACTCACAATCGTTGGAGAGATACGGATATGCTCTTGAGAGGTCCTGCTGCGTATGAAGTGCAGGAAGACTTTATTCGAACTTTTAATGAAACAACCTCCTCCGGCGAGTCTAAGATTGACGCGTCAAACGCAAAGTATTTCCCTCAGACTGCAACCGGTCCTGTCGATTTCGACGCAGATAAACTCATCGCAAAACCGGCTACAGTTCATGTTCTGGAAAACGAGCCCGACAGGAATAACGGTAATGGTATATTCCAGTTAAATAAACTGCTGAAGAAAGCAATCAGCAAAGCGGAAAAGAGTATCGACATTCATACTCCCTATATGATCCCTCCAAGAGAAATACTGAATCCTCTTGAAGAGGCTGCAAAACGCGGAGTTAAAGTGCGAATAATCGCAACTGCTCCCGGCAGACAGGACATGGGAGAAGCGTATATCCTTGCATCCGCGTATCTCTGGGAAGAGGTTATGGACGCCGGTATTGAATTCTATATGTGGAACATGCCTATCCCTCAAGAAGGTATGTCCCGTCTTATTCACTCAAAGGTTTTTATCTTCGACAGTGAAATGGTTATGATCTCTTCTCTGAACTTAACCTATCGAAGCTTTTACAACAACACTGAATACGGTGTGGTTATGACTGGTGACGATGTAGTTGCTGTAGCTGAAAAAATGTATGAGAATGATATTAACATCAAAGGTGATGATCCCAATTACCAGTACATTTTTAGAATGACCAAAAAGTGGATGGATGACAATTTTGATTTTATGGATAGAATCGGAATGAATTTCTACTATCTTGTTTCCGGATTTTTCGGATAAGATTTAATTTAACTCTTCGCCCCTCCCACCCTCCGGAGGGGGCGTAAGAGTCTTAAAAACTTTAAACGTAATACCAGTGAGGCTGCCATGATTAAGAAAATACAAAAGAAATATATAATCGGACTAATTGCACTTATAACCATAATAATTTTTGTTAATATTTTCCTTCCTATAAATAATAAAGAAAACGCCAACGCCGTAAATAATATTGATGCTGCTGAACACAGCTATCAAACCGTTTATTCAAAGGGAGACCGGGTAGCGCGGCAGGTTTCTGATGAAGATATTGAACGGTATAGAGAAATGGTGGGAAAACAAATGAAGGGTATGTCAAAAGAAGACGCTTTTAAAAAATATACCCGGTCCAGGAATATCACCCTGGCCGATCCCGCGTTATCGCAGGAAGCGAAAGAATACAGTCTCAATCAGCTTGATGATATGTTTATGGAGCTGTACGGTGAAGTCCCGGAAGAGACCCAAACGGACAGGAAAGAACAGGCCCGCATGAAAAAAGTTATTCTTGAATATAAAGAGGGTGTTGAAAAAATTAAAAGCAATAAATCGCTTTCCAGAAGAGAAAAAGCCGACATGGTTCATGTTGTTCTGGAAAAGTATTTGAGTGATATGAAGAATTAAGAAGGCAAGCTAAACTTGTTGATCAAGTTGCCAGTATTAACCCGGGGACATCTTTAAAATGCTTGTCCCTGGTAAAAAGTTTCAAACCATGTTGAAAAGCAACAGCTGCAATCCATATATCATTGGTGGGAATGGGTTTTCCTTTTTTATTATCGATGATGTCATATTGTGCAATCACTCTGATATTAATATATAATGTCTTGTGGAAATGTCAATTTTTTTGTGATTTTTTTTATTTGACAACAACCCATAAACCGGTAATAACTATATCCGGGAAAAATATGGGAAGCAGCGAAGAATTATACAACGACGACAATTTCGAGTTCCAGGATGAGATCAACAGCGCGGCTGTTTCTGTTCCAAACGAAGAAAATGAGCCCGGCGAGCTCCTGGAAAAAGAAAACCCGTCTCTTAAAAAGAAACTGGTAAAACTGGCAAAGGAGTCACGCACTTCTCCAACACAGGTTTTTCTTTTTTTGTCCGCAGTGGAGCTGGACCTGCTCCGCCCCGAAGAAGAAAAGCTGGGTCTGCTGCGGCTTTTCAGGGAATATTGCAAAAACGGGAACAAAACCTGGTTAAACCCGGCAGTCTATCTCCGGAAAATCGACGAGATCCTGTTCAAATTCGCCTGCACTAAAGAGCAGCGAGCCGTAGTACTGAGACCGTTCATTGAGCTCCTGGCAGACCTGGCAGCGGAGCAGATCAATCCTGCCGCGGTTCTCATGTATATAATGGAACCCAGGCTTGCTGCTGATTATAGCTGGCGCAAATGGACCGGAACTCATCTTTCAGCGCTGCGGATTATTGGCGATATCCTGGTTGCCATGAGAGAACAGCCTCCGTTCGATAAAGAAGTTCTGGGCAACGAAGCAAACCGTCTCTCCCGGGACGTGGTTCTGGTAAAATACGTGGGCCGTCCCCTGGCATTGTTTCCCGAGAATCAGCTCCGCGACAGGAACCTGCGGCACCGTTATATGGAAGGCTGGTTTAACCTGGCCCTGGATAATTCTTTTACTATCATCTTTATGAAAACAAACCTGCTTCACTTCATGTACGCCTTATCCGGCAAGATAGATTTTTTGCAGCTCATCCAGATAATAGAAAACATGCCCGAAATAGAAGCTGGATTTCGCGAGAATTTTCCCGATGATTATTTTCAAATAAACCTTCGAACGATTAATATCAACCTCTATAATTACGATATCGCGACTTCAATTAATTCAAGAAAAAATAAGGGATTTAAGAGCTATGATTTTGTCGCTGAGATCAAAGCCTATTTGAAAATAATCGCGGCCCTGCTTAACACTAATTCCGGACTGTATTTATGCGGTTTCTTTGCCGCGCGTATCGCAGTGGCAAAAGACCCGGTTATTGCCGAGACCCTGGCAAGCCTGGTGGATGTGCTGAATGACCGGGGCGGCATGCATATTTATACCTGGCACGCGAAACGGCTGCTTGCCGGAGAAAAGGCGGATCATCCGGCGTACCTGGAACTTGTTGAAGAAAATAACGGGTGTGATCCGCATTATCCCCGCATTGAGGATATCTTTAGTGATATTTTTATTGAAGGGCAGGGGGATGCCATTAAGGAAATTGCCGATGAACTGAATATTCCCCTGGAAAGTATCCTCAGAGAATCGGCCGCGCGGAGAGGAGAGAATACCGATGCCGAAGAGATTAACCGGCTAATTACCGGTATTAGTGGAATTAATATGGTCCAGGATATTAGCTATAAAGACCTGCTAAACGCCTATATCAAACAGTATCCCTGGTCCGGGGAAATTATTGACCGGTACCGGGAACAGTTTTTCCGGGGTGAAGACCGTTCCTGGGATAAAGATTTAATGAAGTCTTTTGACAGCCTCGGAGTTCCCCTCCATTCTTCACTACTCCGATCTGTTATACGAGGTATTGGAGCTGGCTTTAGCAGCGCTCCCAAGACCGCAACCTTTGCCGCGCTCTATGCGGAGTTTGGTGAGGTTAATCAAAAAGAGCATATTTCCACTTCAGTGGAATTCTCCCTGCCCGTTAAAGAGACCGGCGATGTAGGCCGTTTGAAACAGCAGGAGATCCGTAAAAAAATTAACCTGGAGCTCATTGCCGATCTATGGAAAGGATTGAAACGGAGTCCGGGGGATACGGTAAATGAGATCCTTCCTTTTGTTAACCGGTTTTCCACCCGGTTGATTGGTCCCATAGAAAAGAGCGGGACCGAACGGCTTCAGGCGGAGGAGCGGTTACAGAACGCGGAAACGGATGCTGAGAAGAAAAAACTGCAGTTAACCATTTCGGGACTTGAAAAGACCCTGCGGAAACTGGAATCTCAGAGAAATGAATTTGAAGAGATTATGGAACTCTATCGTTTTACCGATGATACCCGGAGAATGATTGTTGGACTTTTTATGGCAAGTACCAGGAGTAAAACCGGTTCCCCGTTTTCTACCCTTATGCTGAGTCTCCTGCTGGAACGCTACAATGAAGATGAATCTTTGAGTCGGCGGCTCGAATTCCTCCATTCCGATGTAGCCATTGAAATGATTACGTTCCGGCAGTTCAATTATATTGTCAACACGGTAGACCGGCTTATTCAGCTGGTTATGGACGACCCGGATTTTATTTTTTTTGTAAATTCTCAAAATGAAAATGATCTCGCGTTAAAAGAAAAACTGGGATCTTTTATTATTACCAGGAACCGGGAATGTACTCTCGAGGCTGTTAATGCCGCTGTTAAGCGGTTAATCTCATATAACAAAATAAGCCGTGAACGCGCACGGTGGCAGTCTATTATTGAATCGATAGAGAGCAAGGACAGCGCCTATTTCAGAAATTACCGGCTATATACATCCAAAGCGGTTATGGATGCCTATTATGGCGATATGGGAGCTATTTGTCTTTCCGGGTATCCCTATGCCATAAAAGAAGACCGGTTTTATGCGATCCGCCTCATCTCGGAAATCGACCGGGAGATTGTTGGCATGGCCCTGTTGTACGGCAGTTACCGGGGCCTGGGCAGTTACCGGCAGAATATTCCCGGTTTCTGGCACTCCTTCGCCTTTAACCCGCTCAGATCGCTGCTTACGCACATGAGCCAGAAGCAGCAGATTTTTCTGTATCTCCAGTACCGGAAAATTCTTGAACAGGTTGCCCGTGCCACAGGCTGGATTGTGGTGATCTCCGGAATTGGTACCTGGGGAATCGTTTCCAATGATGACAGTTTTAAAGAGTTGGTGGTGGGATACGAAGTTCAGCACAAACCAATGCGAGTTGCAGACGCCTATGGGTTGCAGCTCTATTATACGCAGCAGCAGTACGCGGACGCCCTTGTTATTATAGATCCGCAGAAAGAGGAGACCTTCCGGGCCGAGAAAGATCTCCGTAGGATTACGTTGTAGGGCGGCTATGCGGTATTTCTAATACTTTCTTAACATTCTTTTCCATTTGGGATTGTTTAACATTTTACGCACTATGGGAGAAATATGATTATAAAGCTTCCGCTTACTGCGCGGGATCATAACATGGCGTTTAAATGAATCATGTGGTTTGGGAGAAACATAAAATTTATTTTGCCAGTTATATTTTTTTACAAGATATTTAAGTGAGAGTGTACTCACAATTGTAATGTCCAACCGTTGGCGTAACAGTTTTTTTAAATTTGCGGTTTCACTATGAGAATCATCCCTGGTAATTTGTTTTTTCTTTACCAGATCATCAATTCCAAAATAATAAAAACCCCGGACGCCGCCAAGCCGCATTCCTTTAAGTGACTGGGGACCGGTATAGCGAACTTTTCTTTGCTTGTTTGAAACAACCTCATCTCTATCTTTTATAATTGCCGAAGTCCATAGGAATTTTACTCTCGCCCTATCCTTAAACCAGGTAGGGTTAACACCAAGCAGTATTCCATCAAGTTTTTTATTCTTAATAAGCTGATTCAGCCGTTTTCTTGGTGTATATCTCGTGACGAATTTATATTTTTTTGTTTTGCTGTTCATATACCTGGAAAAATCATAATAGATCCCTGTCTGTTTTTTTTCGTCAATTATATAGGGGGGCATTAAATGATAGGTATACACTTTTACCGTTTCAGCGGAACTAAGAACTCCGGGAATAAAAATAAAAAATGCTAATAATCCTATAAATGTTTTTTTTGTCAGGTTTTCCATTTTTATTCCTCTTCTTTTAATGTAGCATAATTTTAGATCCCTGTCAATTATATTGTTTTATTAAGAAATAATCGGCAGTATCTGTTTATAGGATTTTGCCAAATAGTAAGAAAAAGTACATAATTGGCAGTGAATATTTTATAATAATTGCCAAATATTGCTGGAAAAACCATATTTGGCATTAAAAGAAGTAATTAATTTGCCAAATACTGCTTCTGTAGTATTAATTGGCAATGAAATACTTAATCTAAATGCCAATTAATGAAAAAAAGTGTATAATTGGCAGAAAGAGTATTAAATTTGTTGCCAAATAATGAAAAAATGTATATAATAGGCATTATTCTTAAATAATTTAATAAAATATAAATGAAATATTATACAGTAATAGAAAACAAAAAGTTTGTTGGCCGCCATAGGGAAAAAGAGCGTTTTGATGAAATTATATCGGAAAATGAAGCTTCTATAATTATCGTGCATGGGCGAAGGCGGGTGGGGAAAACCGAGCTTATTGAACAGTACTTTAGAAAGCGTAATATTCTGAAATTTGAAGGGATTCAGCCCGATCCAAAAGAGAAAAAAAGCGCTGAGGATGAACAGACATATCAAATCCGAAATTGTGTACGACTGTTGGGGAAATGTTTGCAACAGGAGACCGTATACAGTAAAATCATCTGCGACACCTGGAGCGAATTTTTTGATCTTATTGACCTGGTTCTTGAAAAAGAGGACGTTATACTCTATTTTGAAGAAGTTCAATGGCTCGCGAATTACCGGAACAGGTTTCTGGCGGAATTAAAACCATTCTGGGATGACTCCTGGAGGCATAAGAATCGTCTGCGTATTATTTTTTCCGGCTCTTCTCCTTCATTTATTATTGGCCAGTTTGTCAGCAACATGGCACTGTATAATCGTTCCCAACATCAATTTTCTCTTAGGCCTTTTAGCCTTCCGGAGATTCAGGAATATATGAACCAGGGCGGAAAAAAAATCGGTCCCAGGGAAATTATACTTACGGCAATAAGCATTGGAGGTATTTGCGGATACCTGGAAAAAGTAAAGAACGCGAGCTCTGTGTTTAGCGGTTTATGTGAACACTCCTTCCGCAAGGACTCCTTCTTCTCTCAAGAATACGACCGTATTTTTGTTTCAAATATGTCGGAAAATAAATATTACAAGAAAATCGTTGAATTTCTCTCTCAAAAAAAATATGCCACCCGCCAGGAAATCATAAAAGCCGTTTCCGGCAGCAACACATCGAGCGGCGGTTTTACCGTTGTCCTGGAAGACCTGGAATCATGCGGGTTTATTCAAAAATATGTCCCTATTAAACATAACAGTGACAGCCTGCTTGCACGGTATTATATCGCGGATGAGTTTCTTCAGTTTTATTGCAGGTTTATTAAACCGCGCTTAACAAAGATTGACAATGGTGCATATGAAGATGCCAGTCAAAACGCTATCAACATGCATGATTTTAATATTACTATGGGATTTGTTTTTGAACGATGGTGCCGCAAGCATGAATATCTTTTTGCTAAAATAATGAATTTTGGAAATGTAGAATACGATTCCGGTGTTTTTTTTAACAGGAGAACCGCGAAAGAAGATCATGGATTCCAGATCGATCTTATGTATATCAGGGCCGATCACCGGATCGTGATCTGTGAAATAAAATATTTCGATGCCCCGGTTCCTAATGAAGCAGCCCGTGATGCTGTCCGCAAGCTGAATATTTTTATAGAGCAGAATCCAAAGTACAAAAATTATACTTTTGAAACCGCGCTTATTACCACGGAAGGCGCCAAAAACAATGCCCTGTTTATGGAGCGTTTCGATTATATCATTACTTTTGATGATATATTAAACCCGGCTTACTGGTAAAAGAACTCTCCGGATAAATTATAACTGGGCGGTATTTATTTTCATTGAAAAGAAACCGGAGCCGGACTTTCCCGGTAATTCCGAAACCCACGGAGGATCATGCACTATCCCGTCAATATTGACGCAAAAATTCATTCCCTTGCTGACTCCTTCATTATAGACTCTCATGGACCCCATTCTTTTTTTAGCCTCACCAATAACAAAGGGGGATATAAACCCGCTGTTTGAGTATTCAATTATAAAGGATTCACCTTTTGGACTGCGAAGTTCCTTTAATTCTTTCAGTGTCCCATTTCGAACAATATGACAAATATTATTATAACCAAAATATTTTCTGTTAGACGGGATCTCTTTATGCGAACCCGGGATTTGAGCGATCTCATTGTTGAAATGATCTAATTCACCGGGATTTATAACAGGAGAGTCATTTGAATCATTTTTAATTGTCATGTTAATAAATTGTGCTGCCAGGACCGGGTGATTTCGCAAGATCGCAATAATATCATTGATCCTGTGTTCCCAGTCTTTATTCTGTTCTATAAAATGCAGAGAAACAAGATAGGAATATAACTCGATAAAGACTGCATACCTGTCGGTATTGGGAATTTCGTCCAGACGTGAGATTGCTAAGGTTATTTTGTTCGAATATTCTTCGGATAATTCATTGAATATCAATGAAGAGATATCGGCCCCCAGGGTGACCATTAATATGCTGATTTTTTTTAATGAATAGGTCTCATGTAACTGCCGGTGCAACATGGCGGAAGTCTTTAATTTGCTGTTTCCTTTTGAAAATCTTAAGTTCATTTTTTTTCTCTTTATACTTTTTATATTTTATTTATTTAATAATATAATAGTGAAAATAGAGGGGTTCGTCAAGCATGCGGGAATGAACGCTAACTGGGGGGCAATGAACAACAGTTTTTATGTATTTTTCCCGGGGAATATGAATAATTATAATATTTGTTGATTTTTTTGAGACGAGATGATAATCATTCCTACACTTGATTGCAGCAAGGAGAAGCCGGTGCTAAAAAAAATTATCTCTATCCCTGCAGCTGCCGTTCCGAAAGTGGTCCCCTGGATTGGGAGGTTATAAGAGGATATAAATATGCGGACGCTGTATTTGTTGGATATGTTGAAAAAATTACACCGGAAGTCTATAAAGATTCAAATTTAGCAGGATACCACATTATCAGGTTCAAAGTTAAAAAACAATGGAAGGGGCTAAAGAGAGATACGATATTTACAAGAATTGAGATTATGTGCTGCGTCTGTGGCTATGAATTTAAAGAGAAAACGGAATTCCTGGTATACGCGCATAAAACTAATGAAAAGTATTATAGCGCTTCAACCTGTTCCCGAACGGAGATTGCCTCTAAAGCTAAAAAGGACATTGCCATATTAAATAATATGCATAAAAAAATTAAAACAGTCAAGGGTGTTGCCCTTGACTCTGAAGACGGATTGCTTGTTGACGGAGTGATCGTGTATGACCGGGACAGAAAAGATCTTTCAACGTATAAAGGGAAAAAAATAAAAGTAACCGGACTCTACTATAAAAAGGATCCATGGGTATTTGATATTATAAATAAAGATGGAACAATTGAAATAAGATCTTTACCGGCAATAGTTACAATACTGTCAATTGAAGTTATTCCTTAAGAGCAGCTGACCCTGTGGAGCGGGCTATATAAGGTATATCAGCCCGGAATGTAAACTATGCCAGGAGCAATACCTCTGCAGAACGTTCGGAACTCGCTTCGCTCAGACAGCCTCACAACCCGCAGAGGCATCGCTCCTGGCATAGTTTACATTCCGAATTACGTTTTTTGGTATATTAAGACACGACCGACCCTGTGTAGCGGGGAAAAAATACGTCAGAAACTAAATAGTATTGCAATCAAAATCTGATTTTTTGAGAGCGTTATTATGCGGTTTAATCAAAAATAATGGATCGTACCGTATCTTCAAGGCTCATCCTGGGGCCAACAATATAATCGTACACCAACCGTTTTCCGAATATAATATCGGCTACCGTGGAGAGGTCTTCCGCTTTTGATCCCCAGGCAGTATGGACCTGTTCAACAACATCTTCCATTTTGTTTACGCGTTCGGTAATTACTTTTTTGGGGTCCGCTAAAGTTTCCTGGTGCGCGGTTATTACGGTAGTGCCGGAGCCGATGAATTCCCTGAGCATTTTTAATGTTTTAATGATCTGCTTATAATTTTCTTCCGGCATGGAATAGGTCTTTTTTGATGCAAGGGGAATGGCGTCTCCGGTAATGAGAATATCGTCATCTTCTAAATAATAGCATACGTGATATGGTGTATGTCCCGGGGTGGGGATAATCCTGATTTTCCTGCCCCGGGATGTTTCAATTGTATCCTGGCGCAGCTGCGTGTAGTCGAATATTTTTGGCTTTCCCCAATAGATGCGGTATAAAAGATCCACCTCGTTAAAGTTACTCTTCCCTTCGGGGTCCGGGGCGAATATTTTAGTATTCAGATTTTTTTGAAAAAGGAGATTGTTGCCGCAGTGATCTTCATGAAGGTGAGTATTTAGTATGATACGGTCTTCGCCGGTATCTTTTTCTTTGATATATTTTAGAAGCTGCGATTGATTACAGTTCGACGTTCCTGTATCGATAAAAAAATTGTCCACCTCCTGGAAATAGACCCACATGAGAGGACGGCCAAAGAGGGATGTGGCTGTTTTGTTTATATTAATATTGTTAAATTTTTCAAGTTTTTTTGTTTGGAACATAGCAGAACCTCATATCGTTGAATTAAGTCACTCATTTCAAATATGGGGTTTTCTGTCAAGAAATTCACCGGTTAAAATTCATAACATATTTTCATTCTGGTTTCTACTAATAAATAGAGAAGCCGGGTTTTTTATTTGACAGGAGAGCACAAGCCCTTATGGTCATACATAGTATGGTTCGTAAGAGGACATCATAATGAAGAAAGTTATTTTTGTATTGGCACTATATATACTGCTCCCCCTGACCCTGGGTGCGGAGCCTTCTTTTAAGCCCTGGGGTTCCCGGGTGCGTATAGGGGACGAGAATATCAGTCTTTCCGTTGAGCCGGAAAAGACTCACGAAAAAGAAAAAGCTGCGGCTGCGGAAAAAGAGCCCCCGGTAAACGATTATCACACTCATGATTTTACTCACCATGTTGTAGAGAGCCCCCGGAAGATATACAACGGCCTCCAGGGAGGAGGCTATTTTTTAATCCGGTTTTTCCAGGTGGTGATCTCGCCCCAGGACGGGCCCAGCTGCCGGTACCGGCCGGTGTGCAGCGCTTACGGAAGGCAGGCTGTTGAAAAACATGGAGCCCTGCTCGGTTCAATGATGGCCGGGGACCGTCTTATCCGGTGCAATCCCTACAATCCTCCGGGACCAAACCCGGTGCCCAACACCGTTTTTGGTGATGATTAAAAAACAGAACGGGTTTTCCATAATGAGATATCTATCCCCATGCGGAGTATTGCTGCTGTTTCTTGCTTTCCTGTGTAAGCCTGTTCTGGCAGACAATTCCCTCAACCCCGTGGCAAAGCAGAAACGCTTTGTAAAGGAACTCTATTTAAAAAAGAATTATTTTGATACCATCGGTGAAACACGCAGATTGATGATCCTTGACCGGGGCAATCACTATTATTCCTATTTTATTAATAGCAATTATTTTCTTGGAGCGCAGTACAAGACGGTGGTATACAATCTCACCAGGGAAGAGGAGGGCACTGTTCCGGGCCTGGGATTTAAGAAAAATATACTGGTTTCGCAGTCATTTTTAAAGCTCGGATTTTATGAAAGAAGCAGCCGGGTATTGCAGGATGTAGACTACAGCGCAATAGACCCTACTGCCAGGTATGAGCTGCTGGTGAGAAAAATAGAACCCTATATATACGTTGACGAGTATGAGCAGGCGATAAAAGAAATCGAGCGCTCCAGGGAATTTGTTCCGGATAAAAAGAAACTCGCGGAGCTTGATCGCTGTATAAAGGCACACCGGGAAATGGGCTGCAAATATCCAGCGCTTTCCGTAACTCTTTCCGTGCTTATCCCCGGTGCCGGGCAGATCTATTCCGGGCGCTATCTTGATGGGCTGTTCAGTTTCCTGGGAGTCGCTCTCATGGCGGCAGGGACCTGGTATTTTTACGACAGGAATGAAAAAGGGCTTTCTTATACAGCGGGTTTTTTCACCGCGTTGTTTTACGCGGGGAATATTTACGGAGCGTATAATTCCGCTTCACAAAGAAATATTTTTGCCCGGCAGGGATTCAGGAACGGGCTCCTGAACCGGTATATACCCCGGTACCGGCCTCTTGACAGGGATATAGAGCGGCGGGTTTTTGAGTGATGAAACAAATAGTATACATTTCAATATTAAATTTATTTCTTAATTTAATGTTATTTCTTCAACCGCTGGCGGCAGGTGAAAAAGAAATCATCGACCAGGCAGCGCTTCATTACAAGAACGGCGAGTATTATAATACCATCACAGAGGCAAAGCGGTACCAGTATTTTTATCCCCGGGGAAGTTTCTATTCACGGAGTATGGTGCTGGAAGGGAAGGCTTATTTTGATGGTGATAATTATGGCATGGCTTCTCATGTGCTCATGAACTGCTATAGGAACCATACCAGTGAACCTTCCGGTGATGAAGCCCTCTACCTGCTTGGTTCCATGCGTTTAATGAAAGGGCCTCCAATGTACGCGCTCAGAACCTTTCAGGAATATAATTATATTTATATGAACGGTAAGTACCGGGAAGAAGCAGCCCTGAATAATTGTTATGCCCTTGCTTTGAGCTCCAGGCTGGAAGACGCGGCACGGGAAATTGAACAGTACCGGCTAAAATATCCCGGAGGCAAGTATCTCAGCGACGCGGCTAAACTTGAAAAACAGGTTCTGGCCGAAATGGAACGGCCCCGGAAAAGTGTCTATGTTTCGGTGCTGGGCTCATTGTTTATCCCGGGATTTGGCCATTTTTATACCGGGAATTACGCAAACGGATTTTTTTCTTTGTTTACTAACGCTCTTCTGATATATTTAATATATGACGGGTATCAAAAAGATGACAAATTCCAGATGATATTTTTTACCCTGGTTGAATTATCGTTTTACCAGTATTCCGTATATGGAGCAATAAGTGACGTACACCAGTACAACAACAGGGCAGCGTTTAGCCGGGAGGTCCGGTTGGGAATCCGGGGGAAATGGTGATCGGGTAATCGGTATTATTTTCCTGGTACTTGTATTATTTTTGGCACAGTGCGGCAGTACAACTGTCGTTTATAACGGGTTTAACATAGACAAGGGTTTTCATATATCAAAAAGTATACGGTTTATTAAGCAGCATGACCCAGCCTCCTACACATTCCTGAAAATGTTCGTAAAAGAGATACGGTTTAGTACCTATTATTATACACGAAGTTACCCATTTTATGATACTATATACATGGCCGGGTATGCCCTGGATAGGGGGGCAGCGTACGGAGCATCGGTAATAGTGCATGAATTATATCATATTATATTTCAGCAGGTACGGAACAAAAAGGGGAAACTGGCCCCTGAAGTACGGAATTTCCTGGAATCCGGAGGGGTGGATTACCAGGCTATATTGAATATGAACAAAAAAAAAGAGGAGAAAATTGTTCATGTTTTGCAGCTGAAATTTTTGCAAAAATACGGGCCAAAAGCCGATATTAAATACCAGGAACTGCGAATAAAACGTTTGGATTAAATTGAGCCGGAGGACATATGAGAGTCTCTTTTATAGAGCAGCACAGGAAAAAAGCGGCTCTTATGAAGCTGGAGGAGAGTCATTTAATAGACTTTGATCTTCTGCTCAGGACCTATGACCTGGAAACCGTATCGGAAAAGATCGTTGAAGGAACTTATATGATGAATGATTTCATGAGAAAGGATACCATCGACAGGCTTCTTGATTTTGTCTATTTTAAGGTGCAGACCGGTTATGTTATTACTCCCAGTATGGCGTATCCCTCCAAAAGGATGATGGATGTGGAGCTTGAGGGAAAGATTATTGAGTTGATAAATGTCCATTTGATCCCGGAGATAGTACTGCGTCTTTTGAAATTATTTACCAGGAATATTCATAATGCCGATTCCAACCTGTATGTAGCCAATCTTATTTATTCCGAAGAGATAATAACGTCGGTCTTTGAAACATACAAATTCTTTAAAAGGGATATATTTATATCAGATCCGGACAAAAGGATACGGAACGTAAAGAGAATACAGCAATACCTGCTCCATTCCGACAATAAACTGTCGTCTCCCCTGGACGCGGCAGCCCGCTTAAAGTATATATTGGAATTTTTTTACATGCAGCTTAATGTGAGCCATATCTATACTCCGGATGATCTGAGGCTTTCAAAACCGGAAGAATAATCCCAATGGAATTGGGATTACCGGGAGCCGGGAAATTTTTCAACAACGTCGTTGGGACCCAGTTCTATCTCTTTTACAAAGATATCTTTATATCGCCGGGAGTCTTTAAAATTAGCAGCGTCATTATACCGGGGCTTACAACTTTTTATGAGCCAGAACATAATATCCTGAAGATCCTTTACACTGGAATCAATAACCGTATATCGATAATAGATCTCCATCTCATTTTCTATTATATCTCTCATTAAATGAGGGAGCTGGGTTATATCGGGGTCCATGATTTTCCTGAGACCAATTCTGCACCCGTCGCGCCAGCAGCCGAAAAAGATAAGTGTTTCGTATTTGTTCCCTATTTTTTGATGCAGGCTAATAAGTCCGCCCAGTTCCGGAACAATTTTTAGCGCTGTATATTTGTCGTATTCATACAGGGGAGACCATGCTAGATCATAATATACATTGTTTCCTCGTTCTGTTTTTTTCATGTTATTTCCCTGCCTCTTTTATGGTCAAAGCGCCAGTAACTCTTTGTCCCTTTTTTTCTTCATTTCTTCGATTAATTTGTCAAGAATGATGATTAATATACCGCATCTTTTTTGCAAGTCTAATTCGTTAAATATCTTATACCGGTGACGAAAATCGAGTATAAAATAATTGGCTATGAAGTCGCTTATCTGGTTTAAATCGATAAAGAAATTAAGCAGGTTAATGAGCCGGTCCGATTCATCAACATTGATTAAAAATATGAGTTCCTGAGACTTTTTTCTCAGTGTTTCACCTAAGTCTTCCGAAACCTGCTTTTGTTCTATTTGCATAAATTCGAAGTTGGCAACCTGGAATTTGTTGATTTTTTTTAGTTTGACCCTGCTCAAGCCTTTTAATTGGATTTTAACGAATTTTTCCGTTATTTCCAGGTCCGTAATCTCAGCAAGTGTTGCCAGCTTCTTTTTGTGAAAAAAAATGTCGAATACTGAACGGATCGGGTAGGTTAACAGCTTATTTCCTTTTTTGATATCATCTGACAGGCTTGATTTTCCTATAATAACCGTCATTGTGCAATAGGGAAAAACAACCTTCTTTTTAAGATAGAATATTTTTAGCGTAAATTCTTCCATAGGTTATTATATACCAATATCGGCTATATAGCAAAAAGAATTTTGAATAGATACCCGAATAAATTACAAATATATCAAAAAAAGATTGAAAAATTTGTCAATCCGTATATACTGTTATCACTCAAAAAGAGAGTGATGAAGCCCTGCGAAAATGTGGAGAAAAGTATGGAAAACAAAAGAAATTCTGAAAGGCTAACAAAAAATGTAAAATGTGAAGTTCATTCCACTGAGATGACTTTTAGCAGCACAATTGATGTGAGCGATGGGGGATTATTTATCTCAACTCCGGAGCCCCTGAAAGAGGGAACCGAAATTGACCTTATCCTTCATATTCCCGGAGAAGGGACCACAGAGATTAAAGGAACCGTAAAGTGGGCCAGGGAAGATGAAACTGAAGACTTAAAATCCGGTATGGGAATAGAATTTAGCGGTGATGACTCATCAAATGATGATATCAAGTCAAAATTAATGAAATAAAGCCGTAATTTTGTGCGGAAACAGGGAATCGCCGGTTTTCGTACAAACTCTAAACTTTTATTTTTCCGATTTTTGCTATAGTGCGGATGAGAAAAAAGCCGAAAGTGGTCAAGTCTTCACCATGTATGGTATATATCCTTCTCATTGAAAAAGCACAGGCGAATTTTTTCATCTCAAGGCTTTTTATAATACGAAATAATGATCTGAAATTTTCTTCTATATAAATAACAAATAATTGGGTTGTGAAAATTTCAATTATATCCTTTGTTTGCCCGGTAAAGAATTTATTAAAAGATATTCTTCTGTCGGTATAGAGAAATTTTTCCGCAAAGGTTTTCACCCCGTAATCCTGCTGGAGAAGATAGTCCACAATGTCCATTATTACGGATTTGTATTCCGGGTTTTCAAGTGTATTGGGCAGGTTCTGAAAGGTTGAAAATAATGGATAGGCCTGTTCCTGCATGGTTTTTTCATCAATACCGCTAAACCGGTCTTTTTTAGCGGGATCAAAGATATTACCAAGTATGGTGTCAATTTTTGAACCATACTGCCGTCCAAAAGGTGTCATTAATAATTTGTCGGTATACTGTTTTGACGCTGAATCCTGGACCCTGGCTGTCCCGCCGGTGTCGTGCTCCTCTCCGCTGCTATAATCATCTTTTTTACCGGTCTTGTTCATCTTAAGACCTAATAATTGTTGTCCAATCTGTTCAACTCTGTCTTTAATAAGAGCCAGGGATGATCGTTCTTCTTTTGTAATAAGAAGAGTATTTCTTTTCGCGGCATCATCTTCATTAAAAAAGAATTTCATGTATGTTCTGTCGTTCCACCAGTCTGTCCGGTTCATGAGAGTGACATAGCTGTCATGAAGGGACGCGGCAATAAGGCCGTGATACGCCTTGGTTGAGACAGTGACATTGCTGCTGCTTAGATCATTATAGGTTCTTACGTGTCCCCGGAGTTCATTAATGGGCATGGCTGTTGTAGTATTGCTTTTGATCATATTAACATTATATTGCTGGGTCTGGTGGTTCAGCCTGTTTTCAATAATGTTTCTGAGACTAACGTACGATGAAATAGTGCTGGGATTTATGGGATCGGAAATAATATTTGAGATATATTCTTCTTCAACATCCCTTGCGCCCTTGGCCGCGATATTAAATACCTTTGCTAACCCCTGAACCCGTAATAACAGGTCTACAACCAGGTTGGTCTGTTCGCTGTCGAGGCTGTAGTCGTAGTTAACGATTCCGGAAAGTTTACCATCGGTGAGAACTTCGGCATAATCTGTCAGTTTGTTTACAATCTTGCCAAAAGAATTGTGGTCCACAAACTCGAATAACTTATCAATTAATTCATTTATTGCGCTGTCGAAAATACTCTCGTCGGCCATTTCCTCATCCTCTCCCCAGACCAAATAAGCCCAAATGTATATTTAGTAAACACTAAAATTGATAGTTTGTAAATAAAAAAATGGTAATTGTATTGACTTTTCATTTTTTTTTCGATACTTTGCAATATATTCAGGAGGATTTAGATGCCATATATCAATGTTAAAGTTGCCGGAGATCTTACAGTTGAACAGAAAAAAGAAATTGCTCAAAAATTTTCTCATATAATGCATGAAGTTGCCGGAAAAAAGGTCAGCTCAACCTATACTGTTTTTGAAGAGATAGACAGGGAGAACTGGGCTGTAGGCGATAGATTACTCTCGGAGTAAGGGGGGAGTAGATGGCGGAATATTCGTATGAGGAGATAATAGAGAATAATTATCCCGTATGTGAGCGCTGCGATGAGATCCTGAAACAGGGGAATGGAACAATTCCAATAGAGGGACTTGAAATTGTTGACGGGATTCGTCCTAAGATGTGGCGGCATAGTGCCAGGGATGTATACCATGCCTGGGTCAGGATTGAGGGCAGGCATATATTTTTATGCGCTACCAAAGAGTTTGATGAAACTATTCTAAAACGAATCCAGCCGCTGCACCTGGACAACGCGGAAGAGGCGTATACCTGGAATGTTTCTATTAATGGAAACATTTTTTTAATTGTTGAACACGGAAAAGAACAATATGAGATATTAAATGAAGACGGCACCATTGTCATGGATGAGGTCGTTGAAGCAAAGGTTTTTAACCATATGATTGCTGCAAGGTAAAGGAGTATCGTATGAATAGATGCAGGAGATACAGACATTAAATGCTGCTACAGCTTGAAAATATTAAGAAAAGTTACAAAGTTGCCGGTAAAAGAAGGACATTCCTTGATGATATTGACCTGGGCATAGATACTGGTGAGATTGTCTCAATCACGGGTAAATCCGGATGCGGTAAAACCACCCTGTTAAATGTTATTGCCGGGATCGCGACTCCCGATTCAGGGAGAATTTATTCCCATGGGAAAAAGCTCAGGTATGGCCTTGACCTTGTTTCAGCACGGCGCAGGAACCGGGATATGGGTTTCATTTTTCAAACCTTTAAACTGATTCCCAATGCCTCTGTTATGGCAAATGTTCTTTTGCCCGCGCGTATCAGGGGGAAAGTTAACCGTGAGATCAAAATGTATGCGGAGGAAGTCCTGGGCAAACTCCAGATGTATAAATTCAGGAATAACAAGGCCGGGATTCTTTCGGGAGGGCAAAAGCAGCGGGTTTCCATTGCCAGAGCCCTGGTAAACAGCCCGTCTATTATTCTGGCAGATGAGCCTACCGCGAACCTCGACAAAAAAACATCAATTGAAATATTCACTGTTCTGGAAGAACTTAAGCGTGAAGGTAAAGCGATACTCATCGTTACACATAAGGATTATATGCATGAAAGATCGGATGTTGTGTATACTATGGTTGACGGCAAATTAAAGGTAATGGAATGATTCAGAAGATATACCTTACTTTAAAGGAGTGCTTTAGCAACCTGTTTATCAGCCTTATTGTTTTTTTTGCCATCCTGGTTTCGGTAATTTCCGTTGGTTTTTTTGAAATAATCGGCAGTAATTTTAATGATTATATTAAGCACCGCTTTGCTGCTTCTATCCCTCCGGACACTATAAAAGTTTCGTTAAAGCAGGGGAAAGCGGTCCTGTTTTTCCAGGTTGATGATCCGAAAAAGAAGTATCTTAATGACAGGAAGATACGGAGGATTCGAAGAGCCGGGGGTATTAAAAAGATATATCCTGTTAGCCTGGCGAATTTTCCTGTTCAGGCCAGGAGGTTTTCCATCAGTATCCTGGGGCAGAAGCTTGATTCCATGAATCATTATGTTATTGATGCTCCCTGTCTTGGTGTTCCCTATGGACTGGTTTATAAAGATATTAAATCAAAATATTACCGGAATATATGGAAAAAACCCGATTTTGAGAACAGGGTTCCGGTTTTGATCCCTAAAAAACTGATTGAGGCTTATAATGACGGCTTTGCCGGTGCCAATAATCTTCCGAAAATTGCCGAGAACACGATATTTAATCTTAAATTTAAGATACGCTTTGGCTATTCAAGCATTCAAAGAAATATGGACTTTATTGAAGTTGATGCCGTTCCCGTGGGATTTACGGATAAAGCTGATGCTATGGCGCTGATATTGCCGTCGAAAGTTGTTGCTTATTATAATAAAAAATTCGGCAAAAGTTCAGCTCGAAAAAAGTATTTATACGCTTTTATACAGGTGAAAAGTCATAACTGGCTTCTTAAAGTGGCTTCACGGATAAAAAAGATGGGTTTGGTTGTTGAAACTGAAGAGACCATATCAAGGGAGATTATTTATTTACAAAAATACGTGAATCTTGTTATTATTTTTTTGATGTATCTTATTATTCTTCTTTCGGTTATTGCTATTTCTTTTTCCACAATAATTGCGACGTTAAACAGGGTTGAATATTACCGTATTTTGCGTATACTTGGCGCCTCAAAAGTGTTTATTACCATTACTATTTTAATAAAGTATATAATACTTGGTTTCATAGGTTCATTGCTGGGGCTCTGGCTTATTGATTGGCTCTTTGGCCTGGCAGTGAATTTTATCAATATTCCGTTACTTAATATCAAGTTAAAGATTCCGGAAGACTTTAAGTTTAATATCATTTTTTACGGGTCTATTATCCCGGTATTGTCCACTATCCCGGCTCTTTTAAGGCTCTATTTAAAAGGACTCAACCGGGACTAAACAAAACGGAGCTCTAGACGGATGCATAATTTTAAAGTAGATCACGATCTTTTTTTATCCCTGAGTTATGATCTTCTCAAGGATATTCAAAAAAGAGAGAAAAAGTATAATGGTGTACTCTGCCCCTTGCGCGGAGGGTTTCTCCTGTCCTATTTTATGAGCAAACACCTGGATATTCCCATGTTTTATATGGAAATATCCTCGTATAAGGGCCGGGTACAGAGTGAGTTCCTGGTTAAGCTGAAACCGGAGCTGGATAAAGGCGATTTTTTACTGTGTGATGATATTTACGACAGCGGAAACACGGTCAATAAAATCCATTCCCTCTACCCCCATGTCCATTTCGATACAGTTTGCCTTGTTTCCAAGATCAAGGATGCCGATATTTTTTATGCCCGGTTAGTAGATAAAGAGCAATGGGTCGATTTTTTTTGGGAAACAATGTAGTTCATACATTTTAACATAAATCGATTGACGAAACTCCGGTATTTTTTTTATTGTTACTGCTAAAAAATAAACATCGTTTGTCTCATCAGGAATATTTTATGCATCGTATAATTTCATCTTTATGGTTCATAATAGTGAGCCTCTCATCATTTGTTATGTATATTATCGCGGTTTTTATCAAACTGTTTACGTTTTTGTTCGATAAAAGGCTTAGGGCTCTACATATGTTTACCAGTTTTTGGGCATCCATCTATACCTGGATGATGCCCAGCTGGCGTATTAAGATTTTCGATAAACATAAGATCCGGAAAAAAACAACCTATATGGTTGTTTCAAATCATCAATCATTGCTCGATATCCTGGTCTGTTTCAGGATATTTTTCCATTATAAGTTTGTCTCAAAGCTTGAGATATTCAAGATCCCTTTTATTGGGTGGAATATGTCATTAAACCGGTATATTAAACTGGTTCGGGGTGACAAAGAAAGCATTGACCAGATGATGGAAGACAGTGAAAAAGCGCTGGCTTCGGGAAGTTCGGTCTTTTTCTACCCCGAAGGAACCCGTTCCACTAACGGGCAGATCAGGGATTTTAAACCGGGCGCTTTTCTCCTGGCAAAAAAAATGAAGATCCCCATCTTACCCATTGTAATTAGCGGCTCCAATGAAGCATTACCTAAATACAGCTTTGATTATCATGGTATTCACAAAATATGGTTACGGGTCCTTGATGAGGTCCCATACGAAGATTTTGCCGATCTTTCCGTTGAAGAATTTTCGGATATGGTCCGGCAAAAAATGATCACCGCGCTGGATAAATTAAATATAGAACGATCCGGTAAACAGGGAGGAGAAGAATAATGACTCAGTCAAAAGAAAAGGTTTATTTTATACCCGTGTCGGAAAACACCGATGAACAGACCATTGCGGGCTCATTAAAAGAGCTTGTTCTCTCACAAGGAATATTTGACTACATTGACCGGAATGATTTTACCGCGATTAAAACTCATTTTGGCGAAAACAAAGACCTGGGTTTTGTGAAGCCCTCTGTTTTTAAGAGCCTGGGGGAGATTATCAAAGAAAAAGAAGCTCGTCCTTTTTTCACTGAGACTGCCACCCTGTATAAAGGAAAAAGAAGCGACGCCGTTAATCATATTACTCTGGCCCATGATCATGGTTTTGGTTTTGATCAGACCGGGCTTCCTATTATTATGGCAGACGGCCTTCTGGGTGATGAAGAAGTGGAAGTGGATATTCCGGGCAAGATCTATTCCAGGGTCAAGATTGCCTCTCTTATTGTGAAGTGTCAGAGCATGGTTATGGTTTCCCACTTTACCGGGCATATGATTGCCGGGTTTGGCGCCGCTCTGAAAAATATGGGCATGGGCTGCGCCAGCAGAAGAGGCAAAATGGAACAGCATTCCACCATGAAACCAAAGATCAAGGCCAGGCCCTGTACCAGGTGCGGTACCTGCATTGAATGGTGTCCGGAAAATGCCATTACCATGGAAGAGAAAAGCGCTGTTATTAATAAAGAGATATGCATCGGCTGTGGTGAATGCCTGGCTGTTTGCCGCTTTGACGCGGTGGCATATAACTGGGGTGCCACTCACGAAGATATTCAAAAAAAGATTGTTGAACATGCCTGGGGTGTTGCGAAAGCCAATGAAGGCAAGATCGCTTATATTAATTTTCTTACCGGCATATCGAAAGATTGCGACTGTATGGATAAATCAGCCTCTATTGCTCCCGACATTGGGATCCTTGTTTCGAGAGATCCTGTTGCTATTGATGCCGCTTCCCTGGATCTGGTTGAAGAAAAATCCGGAAAAAATCTTTCCGATGCGGCCTATGATATTCCGTATAAGTTCCAGATCGATTACGCCCGGGAGCTTGGTTTTGGTAATCCCGATTATGAACTGGTAGAGGTTTAACCCTCTACCCGTTTTAATATCCCGTCAATATCAATTTCCAGGTTTTCAAAGATAACGTTCCGGCTTAAATCTCTTCGAATAAGCGCGATATTATAATTGACCAGGCTTTGCAGCTCCGCCTGCCGTGCCATAATATACCCGTCAAGAGCGAGCTTGAGCTGCACCGCGCTGTAGCGGCCCCGTTTGAATTTTTGCAGCACCTGGTAATAATATTTTTGCGCGAATACTTTCGACTTTTGGGTCTGTTTGTAGATCTTGTATTTCACTTCACACTGCTGAACCACGGAGGCTATTTTATCCCTGATGATCTTTTCCAGTTTCTGTAAGGCGATTTTCTCTTTTTGCAAGCCGCGAAGCGCGTTGTCCATCCGGGTATTGGCAGCAGTATTGCCCAGGGGATAGCTTACGGCAAAGCCCACTGAATATTCTTTGTTAAGGTCGTTAAAGGTCTTAAGATAGGATTCCGTGTCGTAATCCGAATTACCCACACCAGCCTTTGCCTTGAGAGACGGGAGCCGGTTATACCCTGCTATGGTACATTCCATTTCAGCGTTTTTGAGGGCGGTTTTTTTGTTGTTCCAATCGACCCGTTTTAAAAAGGCGTCTTTAAGGGCCTGTTCTACTTTTATGTCCGGGGCCGTTTGAGTAAAGGTTTTACCTATCTCAATGTCGAAACTGTTGTCGAGATTCAGAACCCGCAGCACATCTAACCTGGCATCGAATAAAAATTGTTTTGCGTTTTCTATATTATTCTTACCGGATAACACCTTCCCGTTCCAGTCGAGAATATCTTCCTGTTCCGAAAGTCCCAGCTTCATTTTTCTTCTGATGAGGTTCCGTATATTCATGGTACTCCTGAGGTTCTCTTCACTGGTAGCAAGACTTTCTTCCGCAATGGCGATGTTCCAATACCCAACCAGCGCGTCTGTTAGAAGCAGGGCAAGATTCATTTTTACGGCCCGCTTTGCCATTTCCGCCCTGTTCTCTTCCCTTTTTTCCTCAAGCGAGTCCGTAAGCTCCAGGCCAATGAGCCCGTTTTTCAAAAGCTCCTGGGAGAGTTCCAGTTTTATATTGGTCTGGTACCCGGAGCCTCCCATTGCTATGGTGGGACCGCCAAAGGCGCTCATGTCAATGGTGCCTGCTCCTTCGACATTGCTATAGGTTCCGCCTACGGTTGCCGTAAGGGTGGTGCCGGTTACAAAAGTCTTGTTTACTCCCAGGGTAAAATTACTCGCGGTGGTGGAAGTCCCTCCGAACGTTGATTGCGGGTTATTCGGAGAGGTCTCGGTTACGGAATGAGAACCGCTCCCCTGAAGATTAATATCATACTTGCTTTGAAACAGCAGGAGTCCGGAAGAGGCTCCTTTGTAATCGAGCAGTGCCTGCTTTACGTCGTGGTTGTTGCGCAAAAGATACTGCACTACTTTTTCAACGGTCAGCTTCAGCTTTTTATCTTTTTTAATCTCTGCGGCTAACCCTTCTTTGGCCTCCGGCGCCATGTCCGGTTCATCGGAAAAAACAGGGATGGCCGTAAAAATAATTATCATAATTATTATTAAATATTTTTTATTTAATTTTTTATTTCTTATTTTTAGATTCATAGTTTCCTCTTTCAAGATACTTAAATTTAAACCGGGGCTTGTTTCTCTCGGCCCCCTATCCCCCTGTGGGGGCACCATCCCCCCTTACCCCCCGAGGGGGAACTAAGATGTTGGGATGAAGGTTCTCTTGCGCCCCCTTTGGGGTGCGACCCCTGCGAGGGGGTTGGGGGGCGAGCAAAAGCTAGTTCTTCAAATTTTTCCAGTTCATGACCTTTCGTTTTCTCTTACCGTTCCCGGAGTCATTATCCGGCACGCCGGGGATGAAAATTTTATCCTGCTCTATCTTTTCTTCTATTGTTTCTTCGATTGATTCCTCAAGCTCATCTTTAAGCTCTTCTTTTAACTCCTGTTCAATATCGTGCTTTATCCGTTCCTCCGGTTCATGGTCCTGGTAGTGTTGTGCGGCAAAGGCTTCCGCTGGTTTGTGTTCTCTGAAAAACAGCTTTCTCGCGTCGGAAATTATGTTGTACAGGATTGGCGTGGCAAACAGGGTAATCATGGTACCAAAGGCCAGACCCCATGCCATCGCTACGGCCATGGGCACAATAGTGGGTTCAAAACCGCCAAAGCCGTAAGCAGTGGGGATTACCCCAAGAAAGGTGGTAATGGTCGTTAGGAAAACCGCCCGCAGTCTATTCCCTCCTGCCTCAATGGACGCTTCTTTTGGAGAGAGTCCCCGGGCGCGGCCTTTTTTAATAAAGTCAACAAGGACAATTGAGTCGTTTACCACAACACCGCCCAGACCCACTACTCCCAGCATTGCCATGAAAGAAAGGGGCAGGTTGTGGAAATAGAAAGCCCAGATAACCCCAATTGCAGTAAGGGGAATCACTCCCATAATAACCAGGGGATGGGACAGGGATCTGAATAATGAAACAAGGATGAGGTAAATAATTAATACGGCAATTAGAAATGACCTGGCCAGTTTTTGCATCGACTCCTGGGTGTCTTTAAATTCACCTTCGTATGAAACCAGGATGCCGGGGTTATTTTTTTCAATGTCTTTGAACTCGTTTATCAAAAGATTGTTTACATAGAGAGAGGTTACTTTTTTTGCCTTTTCATCGATATTAGCCGTAACCCTGACCGCTCGTTTTCGGTCTTTCCTGGATATAAAAGTGATGCTGCGGCCAAATTCATACCGGGCAATCTCCGAAAGGGGAACAAGGTTACCCAGCTTATTCGCGACTTTAATACGTTTGAGACTGGCCAGGTTGTTGCGCAATTTTTCCGAAAAGATAACCCGGAGATCGATCTCCTCGTCTGATTTTTTTATTTTTGTCGCTACAGTTCCTTCAAAGCAGGACCGGACTGTTGAAGCCACGTCAAAAACACTTATTCCGGCAATAGCGGCATTTTTTTCGTTGATGTATATTTTTAATTCTTTTTTTCCGTCTTCATAATCATCTTTTACGTCTTTTAATCCCTCTATTTTTTCCAGGTACTCTTTATATTTGTCTCCCACTTTCCGCATGGCTTCCAGGTCTTCGCCCCTGATGGTAACTTTCACCGGTTCTTCCGTTGGCGGACCGGTTTTAATAAAGTCGAATTCAAGTTTTACGAAATTTTTTTCTATTCCCCGGGCCTCTTTTCTCAGGTATTTTATTATTTCCGGGGTCTTTCGTTCCCTGCTGTCTTCTGGCGTCAGGTTTACCATGAGCATGCCGTAATTGGAGCCCCTTTTTTGCCCCGGATCTACGGGATTTTCACGGATAATCCCTGCCCTGGTAATGTAGTTTTCCATTTCTTTCGGCGGGAGGACGGCAACGATTTTTTCAATATCCCGGAGCTTGTTGTTCATCCCTTCAAGCGTAGTGCCGTTTTCCGCCTCAGCGCGGATTATGAGAATGTCGATATCTCCCTGGGGAAAGAGTATAAACTTGAGATTTGAGGCGGCAAACATCATAGTTCCAATGAAGAGAATGGCTATTAAGCCCGCGACTTTGTATTTATTGTTCAATACAACTCGCAGAATTTTCGCGTAACGGTTTTTGATCCGTTCGAAAATACCGCCTCCCTTCTTTTGTTGTTTTGCCTGTAACACTGATTTTTTTCTTTTCTTCTCTATGTCATAAACATGGGATGGAAGTATAAACATAGACTCAAGCCATGAAGCTATAAGCGCCACGGTAATTACCGCGGGAAAGGTCCAGAAGAATTTTTCGAAAACGCCGCCCATAAACATAATGGGAGCAAAAGCTGCAATGGTGGTTAGAATGGTCCCTGCGATTGGGAGTATTACTTCTGAGGTGCCGTCCAGAACCGCCTCTTTCGGCGATTTCCCCTTTTCCAGGTGGTGGTAAATGTTTTCCGCCACAACAATGGCGTCATCAACAAGCATACCAAGAACAATAATAAGACCAAGAAGAGATATCTGGTTAATCGTTATTCCGGCCTGGCCCATCCAGAGGAAGGCTCCGCAAAAAGCCAGGGGCAGTCCCAGGGCCGTGACAAAGGAAATGCGCCATCCCAGGGTTATGAACAGGGCAAGTATCACCAGGATGATACCCAAAAACCCGTTATTTTTAAGGACCGAAAGAGATCTTTTTACAAAGAGTGACGCGTCATTGGATAATACTAACTTATAAGACTCTCCGTATTTTTCACTAAAGGCGCTGGTCTCTTTTTTGATATTTTCTACCAGGGTGATAATATCGGCCGATTCTTTTTTTAGAACGTTTAAGGTAATGGCCTCTTCCCCGGATATTTTATTTTTGATCGCGGCTTTTTCAAAGGAATCTTTGACTGTGGCTACATCTCCCAGCCGGACAGTGTTGCCGCTGTCGTTTGCCCGTATTAAAACACTTCGAATATCGGCTGCGTTTTCTACCTCTCCGATGGTGCGGATCAAAATATCTTCGTTATTGGATTTTACCAGGCCTCCGGGAAAATTGAGATTTTTTTTCGAAAGAGCCTGGATAATCTCGTTCACTGCAACATGATATTTATCCAGGAGATGGGGATGAACTTCAATGATCATCTCCCTGTCCCGGTATCCCAGCTTTGATACCCGGGCTACCCCGGGTATGTCGAGCAGTTTATCTTCAAGAATGCGGGTGTATTTCCTCAGCTGCCGTTCCGCGTGATCGCTCTTTATTCCTTTCTTGTTGACTACCGATATCTGGATTACGGAGAACATGGATGTACTTAATTCCGTAACAATAGTATCTTCCGCGTCTTCCGGCAGGTCGGTAATTTGATCAATGGCATTTTTGATGTCATTGATGGTTTTGTCTTTATTTTCCACATCGGGATCGAGTTTACAGCCCACAACAGAACTTGACTCGTAAGAGGTTGAGTTTACTTCTTCAATTCCGTCAACTTCACGGAGCTGGTTTTCTACCGGTATGGTTACATGCTTTTCTATATCTTCGGCACTTGCTCCGGGATATGCTGTTGCTACGATCACATACCCGTATTCAACTTTTGGGACTACCTCCCTGTTCATATTGGTCACAATAACAGCCCCGGCAATAAACAGGCTGATTGTTGCCAGGTTCACCAGGAGTGACCGTTCAATAAAAAAAGCAATAATTTTTCTCATCATTATTCTATACCCCCAACCAGGTAAATTTACATAGCTGTCCCTGGTTATGAGTAAAGGTAATAAGATGACCGAGTTGTGTCAATTGGGTGGAGTGGTTATTTTGCTTCCGGGGAACCAATGATACGTGGAGGGGAATAAACGATACGTCCCTTCTCATAACGAGGGGCTTTAAGCCCCTCGTTATGAGAAGGGACGTATCGTTACTCTTTGAGCTTATCTTTGAATTTGTCTTTGAGCTGGGGCGCGAACATTCGGCCAACAGGAAGGAAGCTGTCGTCATGGTCATTCAGGAAGAGCATGTATTTGCCTCCTTCATTATATTGTAAATGGGAGGCGTGTTGTACATTTACGATAAATTGTTTATGGAGCCGGAAAAATGTTTCGGAAGGCAGTTTTTTTTCTATGTCTTTTAATATTATGGGGGTTTCAAAATCTTTTTCTTCAGTATGGATAATGGTATGCTTGCCGTGGGAAGAAAGATAGATTATTTCCTGGTACGCCAGGAGGTAGCTTTTTCCTTCTTCGCGGAACGAAAGACTCACCTCTTCCGGGGAAACGGTGTAGGATATGTTTTGGTTTTTATGCAGCAAAAACCGGTCTATTGACTGGTTAAACCGTTTTTTTGAAAAGGGCTTTAAGAGGTAGTCAATGGCGCCCAGCTCAAAAGCCTTAATGGCGTAGCGGTCATGGGCGGTGGTGAATATTACATAGGGTTTTTTTTCGAGCTGTTCCAGAACCTCAATGCCCGAAAGCAGGGGCAGGTGTATATCCAGCAGGAGCAGGTCATAAGTATTGGCAGATAGCTTTTTCAGCGCCTCTTCCCCGTCTTCTGCTGTGTCGGCCAGGATGAGATTGGGGTTGGCAGAAACAAAATCGATAAGCAGTTTGCGCGCGGTGACCATATCTTCGGCTATGAAAACAGAATATGTTTTGTCATCATTCATGGTGATGCCGCCTTTTGGTCTTCCAGGATTAGGGGGATAATAACAGCCTATAAATTGCTCCCTGTGATGTCAACTTTTTTAATTAAAACATGAGCAATTGCTCATGTTTTGTGCCGTTTGTTCATCTCCACGTATCGTTTATTCCCCTCTACGTATCGTTCATTCCCCGGGAACAGGTTTTTGCCTGTCTAATTTGACGATAGCAAAATAAAACAGTATTTTAATTATATGCTTTTTTAGCACTCGCTGCAGCGTAAACTCAAGATATACAGATCTATTCGCAAATGATTAAAAGGAGTCACCAAATGAAAAAAATACTAAGATTATGGGTATGTTTAATGGCGGTCTCGGTACTGGCTTTTTCCGGGTGTGAAGAGGGAATGGTAGCCGGGAATAGTTCCGGCAGTAATGGGGAGAACAGTGAAAATTCCGGGTTCAGCTTTTCCGATATGTATTCGCGGATGAATACCATGGAAAAAGAGATCAAGATTTTACATGAAGTAAACCGGGATCAGCAAGCATTAATTACGAAACAGGAGGAAACTATAGCAAGATTGAATGGAGAGCAAACAGGAAAATCAGATGAATTAGAGGGTAGAATTGGAATCTTAGAAGAACATGTAGGCGAGGTTTTTTCCGAAAATCTGGATACCAGGATCAATGGTTTGGAGGACAATGTAGGCTTAATATGGCTCAGTGATTTGAGTAATGATGTTAGTGTACTGAAGACAAATGTAGGAGCGATTTCTATTGGCACATTGAATAGTGACGTAAATACATTGAAAACGAATGTTGGTTCGGTCTCTATTGCTGTTTTAAACAGTGATCTGGGTACATTAAAAACGAATATCGGTGATACTTCCATTGCTGCGGTGAATAGTGAAGTTAGTACATTAAAAAGTAATGTTGATACGTTGTTATTGGGTAATCTCGAATCCAGGATTTCCGGTCTGGAGGGGTCTGTTGGTGAAATTAGCACAGCGAGCCTGAATGAGAAAATAGAAACCCTGGAAAGTTCATCGTCCCCGGTTGGGTCCATTGAAGCATGGCACAAGAATTTGCCCGGTATGTCCGATTTGCCCGAAGGGTGGGTTGAATGCAACGGTCAGGTTATTGATGATCCCGATAGCCCTCTGTATGGTGAAACGGTTCCCAATCTTAACGGTGATATGAGTTTTCTCAGGGGGGGATTTTCTTCGGGAATTTTTCAGGAAGATACCACCGCGGTGAACGGGCTGGACATTGCCGGCGGGGAGCATGGGCATTCTCTTACGGAGGTTTTAAGACTTCCTAAACCGGGAACAGCAGATACGACGAAGCAGGTAGACTGCCGTCGGGTGTGTACTGGAAGTGAAAAAAGGGAAGGCCGCGAATGCAAAGATGTCTGTAATACTGAAATTGTACCGGGAGCAGGTTCAGGGACACACTTTGGTCTACAGTATACCACTATTGGAGATGGAAGCTATACCTATACAATGACAACAGATGACGGCGGTTCTCATTCTCATTCTTTGAGTGGAGACGAGGAAACCCGTCCCGCGAATATGTCCGTTGTATGGATAATCAGGATTAAGTAAATTTTTTTTGTGTAGGAGAGAGGCATGCCTCTCCCCTACACAAAAACGTCACGGAAGGGCAACCCCGGTATCACCGCAGTTTCTTCCGTATTATTTCCCGGCCATCCAAAAGGAAACAACCGCTTCCACACCGCCTTCCGCTCTATTGCTGATTTTAATATCAGCCTCTTCGTAATAGAACCTGAGCCGTTTTAAAATATTTCCCAGTGACCTGGAGAATAGATCCTTGCCGCGCAGGCCAATCCCGTTATCGACTATGCGAATATCAACATTTTCATTTTCTTTTTTTGCCAGAACCTGAATAAGGGCATCGCCTTTTTTTCCGCCAAGCCCATGCTTAAGAGAATTTTCAACAAGAGGCTGTATCGTAAGGGGCGGGATGAGCACTTCACTAAAATCGCCCTCCTGTTTCATCTCAAAGATGAGCCCGTCGCCAAAATGGATCTGTTCAAGAGCCAGGTAATTATTAACAAACTCCCATTCCTCATCAAAGGGGATAAGAGATTTATCCGACTGGTCCATGAGGAAGCGGAAATTGTGAGCCACCATGAGAAGGGCTTCGTCCGCGAGATCCTGGTTTTCATATATGAGATAGTGAATTGAGTTCAGGGCGTTAAACAAAAAGTGCGGGCCCATCCTGTCTTGCAGGATTTTAAACCGGGCCTCTTTATGTTCTTTTACCGTATGCTTTAACGTAAGAAGAGTTCGGACCCGGGCAAGAAGCTCTTCTTTTTGGAGCGGTTTAGTGAGATAATCATTTGCCCCGGCTTCAAACCCTGTTACCAGGTCGTCGATCCCGGCCCGGGCTGTTAGCATAATAACCGGTAACTCATAAAGCGAAAACTGTTCCCGGATGAGACGGCTTACTTCGTAGCCTGATATTTTAGGCATCATGATATCGAGCAATATTAAATCAAAGGATTTCCCGCTGGTATGTTCCCGTGATTTTATAAGCTCAAGAGCCTCTACCCCGTTTGCTGCGGTGACAACTGAATACTCTTCATGGGCAAGATAGTTTTGTACCACTTGCAGGTTTACAGGATCATCATCAACCACAAGCATGCTTCCTTTTTTACCCGGAACCTGTCCCGCAATATTCCGGGGGCCCGGTGCTATCTCTTTCAGGGAACCGCATTTATTTTCCGCTTCCTGCTGCGTGCAATGATCCGGTTCTTTTTTTTCTGACGCACGAAGGGTAAATATAAACCGTGAGCCTTTCCCTTCCTCCGATTCAACCCAGATTTTTCCGTTGTGAAGTTCTATGAGCTGCCTGGCAATGGACAGCCCAATGCCGGTACCGCCATACTCCCGTGAGATTGAACCGTCGGCCTGTTCAAATGATTGAAAAATAATATCCTGCTTCTCCTTGGGAATACCTATCCCCGTGTCGGAAACGATGATTGAGAAAAGCTGCTCTTGCGGCTGCAGCACCGCCGAGACAGTGATGCTTCCCGATTCCGTAAACTTAATAGCATTGCCTACCAGGTTAAGCAGAACCTGGTGCAGCCTGTTTTCATCGGCCTTAACAGGAGGCATTTCCGGTTCTAAAGTATTTCGCAGTTCCAGGTCTTTCCCGCCAATGAGGGGCCGGGAAAGATCGAATACCACATCAACCAGCGACCGTAAACATACGGAAGAGAGCTTGAGTTCAATGTCCCTGTTTTTCAGTTTCGAAGAGTCCAGTATATCGTTAATAAGGTTTGAAAGCCGGGTTCCGCTTGTGGCGATTAGTGAAAGGTTTTGGCGTAATTCCTCATCCTGTTTTTCCCCGGTTTTTTTGATCATGGAATCGGCAATACCAATAATTCCGTTCAAGGGAGTCCGCAGCTCATGGGAGGTATTCGCCAGGAATTCGTCTTTGACCCTGTCCATTTCAAGAAGGCGAATGTTTTTTTCACTGAGCTCAAATGATTTTTCCTGCAGCTCCTCGGACAGAGTTTCTTTTTGAGCAAATGAACGTGAGAAACGGGCTAAGAGGTAATAAGCCTGGAAAAAAATAAAAATAAAAAGACCAAGCGGCGCCATATATTTAGCCCGTGACAGGGCTAAATAGACCATATTGTCGTGTAAATGGGTGAGATATATTATAAGGAGGCCTCCCAAAAAAAGCACGGGTCTTCTTCTTTTCTGTAATGATGCACGGATGAGAATGTAAAAGATATAAAAGAACCCAATGGATTTAAGCAACGCGAATATATTCTCTATTACAATGGTTGTATACCAGGGGGTAAGCGTAATAATAACAGCGGTAATAATTGCCAGAGCCAGGACTATATAGAAGAAGAGTCTGGGGAAATCGTTCCGGAAAAGTGAGTAGATATATAATCCTAATATTGTGTACCCGGTATTTTCAAAAAGATACGCCAGCTTCATCAGGGTAGTGTGAGTAATATTGGGAAAAAAATGAATGATAAAAGAGCTGTTAATGATAAGCCCAAAAGTAGCGGCGAATAAACAAAAAATAGCAAAATAAAGAGGGGTGGTGTCTTTTCTCCTGAAAAAGAAAAGCCCAAAATGATAGAGCCCCATGAATAGTATGCTTCCAAACATAAAAATATCAAAAGCAATACTTCGTTCTCTTTTTTTAATCAAGTTTGAGATGGTGCCAATTGTGATCGATGTCATATTGCTATGAGAGCGAATAAAGTTTGTGGTTTGTAAAATTAATTCTACTTCTGCCTGTTCCGATAGAAAAACAGGCAATTCAACATGGGAATAGGTTATGGAAGTCCTGGTATCCTTTCCCGGTTCTCCAATATGTAGTAATTTTTTCCCGTTTGCATATAATATAAAGGCGGGAGCAATTTTGCTTATGAAAAACGTAATGTTCTTTTTGCCCGTACCAAGCAGTATTTTGAGCCGGTAGGTTGCGTTTCCACGATGGGGGAATGTCTTTCCTTTGATGCCATGAATCCAGCTCCAGGGCAGGTTTATATACCCGGTTTTTTCCGGAAGGTTTTTTTGGGAAAAATCAGCAGGAGTAAGCAGCTGGTCCCAGTAAAATTCCCACTCTCCCGAAAGTTCCGTGTTTTCAAAATTCTTATCTTTCCAGTCCCGGAGATCAAGAACTCCTTTATGGGCCTTTCCCGGTTCTATGTTTGGCGGCTGTCCAAGAAAATACCCAAAACCTAATATAAAAAGGATCGCGAAAACAATGTAAAAATATTTAAATAATTTCATAATAAAACCCCTGCCCCGATAATTCGGCATGCTGATAACCATATCTATACTGCGGTACTGTGTCAAGGATTATGTAATGAAATTACCTGCTGTTTATTCCCCGCTACGTATCGTTGATTCCCTTTCTTAGGGATCAGGGGGCAGGGGATTTTGCCCGGAGCCCATGCTGAAACCGATCCATGTCTATAAACAGTTTCTTCCGTATTTTTCCCCGTTCCACGGGGTCAGCACTCTCAAGAAACTAAATTGTGCAAGTGAGCGGGCCTGGAAGCATCCCTCTTCTAAATGCTGCGGAACTCGCTCCGCTCAAACAGTCC
>JAAENB010000663.1 GCA_024224995.1 bacterium
ATTGCGAGCTGCATCTGGCCTGGAAGTAGTATGGGCTCTTTGGGTTGTGAGGACTGTTTGAGCGGAGCGAGTTCCGGAGCAATCCAAAGAGCCCATACTACTTCAAGGCCCGCGCACAAGCAAAATCAAGTTTCTTGAGAGTTGGCAGAAAAGACTTCCCAAATCCGTCAACTGGCAACTAATAAACAAAGGAGATACATGACATGACAGAAAAAGCATTCCAGGAATATTATCCCGAGAACTTTAGCCACTGTTACGGCTGCGGCACTCTCAATGAACACGGGCTTCATATCAAAAGCTATTGGGACGGCGACGAATCGGTCTGTACCTTTAATCCGGAGCCCTTCCATACGGCCTTCCCCGGTTTTGTTTACGGCGGTCTTATTGCCTCAGTGGTAGACTGCCATAGTACCGGCACTGCCGCTGCTGCTGCTTACCGGGCCGAAGGTCTCGCTCCGGACGCAAAAACCTCAATTCGCTTTGTTACCGCATCTCTCCATGTTGACTACATCCGCCCTACTCCCATGGGAAAACCCCTGGTTCTCCGTTCCAGGATTTCGGAAATCAAGGACAGGAAAGTTACCGTTTCCACGTCTCTCTTCGTGGATGACGTTGAATGCGCCCGCGGAGTTGTTGTGGCTGTTAAGATCCCGGAAGAGATGGTAAAAGCCTAAATAGCGACCAGCCGGACGGTTTCAAAAAAACGGTTTTGGTTCGTAAAAAAAATACCCTTTTGGATACAAATATCATACTAATATTATAAAGGCGCACATAATGGAGGTCTGATATGAATAGCATGAACCCTATGAAATCCCAGCTGTCACTGCTTTTGGAAAACGATATTCCCGAGACCATTTTCAGGGAAGTGTATAAACTGTTTTGTTATCATTATAAACCATCATCTTTTTCCGGGGTCGCAAAAACATTTTATCAGGTTACCCGCTTATTCAACGGCTTATTTCCCGGGTACAAAGCGTGCAATACCGGGTATCATGATCTTGAACATACCCTGGAAACATTTCTTGCCGCTGCCCGCCTCCTTGACGGGTATAACCTTTCCTATGAAAAAATCCCGGTGGAGACGGCTATCAACCTGTTAATAGCCGCGCTTCTCCATGACTCCGGTTATATCCAGGAACTTTCCGAAACAAAAGGGACCGGGGCACGGTTTACACAGGTCCATGTTCAAAGAAGTATCACCTTTCTCAATGAGAATCACTCCCGCTTGAATATTGCCCCTGAAAAACTATACAGCATTAAGCGCCTTATTCAATCGACCGATCATACGATTAATTTTGATACAATCTACTTTGACTCTTCAAACGAACACGCGGCCGCTGCCATTCTCGCTACTGCCGACCTCCTTGGCCAGATGGGAAACAGAAGCTACCTTGAAAAACTTTCTCTGTTATATTCCGAATTTTCCGAAGCAAAAATTTCCGGCTTTTCCGGGAAACTTGACTTTTATAGAAACAGCCTTTCTTTTTATAAGAATGCTCAAATCAGGTTTATTTACTCGTACAAAGAGGTTTACAAACTGGCCCGGGTCCACTTTGAAAAACGATTCGGCATTGACATGAATCTTTATACCAGGGCCATTAAAAAACAATTATTATTTCTGGAGTTCCTGCTAAAACAGGAAAGCCCGGAGCTTGATGAAAAGCTGAAACGAGGAGAAAATATCAATAGAAGTTCCATGCCCCTGCCTTCGTTTTTGGGATGTGATCCGATTATGTCCGGAATATATCACAAACCCGTTTCCACAGGGGCTGCGAACGGTTTTTAGGTTTATAAAAGGTCTTCCAGGCTCTTGATCCCTTTTTTGCTTAAATAATCGGTGATCTTTTTTACTGCCATTTCAAACTTATACCTAACCTGTTTGTAGGTGAGGTTGAGCTGCTTGCTTACCTGGACATATGAAAAATTGTGAACCGCTATGAGGTCAAAAAGGACTCTCTCTTTTTCCCCGTCCTTGTCTCCGGGGGTATATATGGCGTCAAGGGCGTCTTCGATTATTAATCGTGTGTCCCTGAAACCGTTTACAAAACTCATGCTTACATCTTCAAAAAGATTTTCAATATCCAGGTCTTTCCTGCTTTTCTCTTTAAAAAAATCGAGCACTACAATCCGAAGAGCTCCAAAAAGCCATTTCCGGGGATTCTCCACCTCATTAATCTTCTTGTAAAAGCGTAAAAAAACTTCCTGGCAAATATCTTCCGCTTCATCAAAATTCCCTATTTTGGAATAAATAGAACTAAAAACCACAGGATAATAGTTATTATACTGCTCCGTAAACAATTGGGTTTGATCATCGGATAATTCTACTGCTAAGCTCAAGATAAAACTCCTTTTTTTATGTTTTACAGGCGCTGGCACACATATTTGTTTAAAACAGCCCCGCTGTCAATAAATTTATTTTATGCGCTTTTTAGATAATTTTTTGGGCAATTTTAGAGCTTTTTGCCTACTATATTATAAATACAAATAAATATAAATTTTTTTGGAGGTATATCGAAAATGTTACAAAAACAAAAGTGGTTTACTAAAAGTGTTCTGGCTGGTGCCTGTTTATTTGTTGCTCTGGGCATGAGTATGCTGTACGCGCAGTCTCCGCAAATCCCCAATATCTTTTTAAATAATATTTCAAAAGTCGATGGAGAGGCATTAATTCACATCGACAATCGCGTCTCAGGAACCTTGAGTGGTGACTTTATTGTTAAAATCAATGCTTCCTGCTTCCCGCCGGCTTACCCTGCGGGCTCGCTTTCCGTTCAAATCAGTATGAGCGATTCTTCGATCAGTTATTTCGAAAGTACTTCGGTCGACGCTATGAGCTCTACGGGTAAACATACCCCTGCGGTTTATCTTTCCGGTAAATGCAAAACCGATAACGAGAATTACCAGGGCTGCCGCTACTGGATCATGCTGGCAGACAACTCCAAAGAAGACAACGGCACCCCGGATGTTGTGGGCTTCCTGGTGCTCGACGGCAATGGGAACCGCATTGCTTACGGTACCGGTCCTGTCGCTAAGGGCGATATCGATGTTGCTTCTACGAGTAATTAAGGCGTTTCTCCCCCCTTCGGGGGGGACTTCCATTAACAATTGAGCGTTGACAATTATGAATTATCAATGAAAGAACCCGCAAGATCCGTATCCGCGTCTTTCCACGCCGGAAAACTCTCGCGGTACTTTGCCAGGCTGCTGTAGGAGAGTTCCTTTGTTTCTATGGCCTCTTCATGGGCCTTTTCATACAAAATCTCGCCGGTGTGACTGATAATCGACGTATCCCCGCTATAAGAGATCCCTTTTCCATCGGTCCCTACCCGGTTTACGCCTATCACATAACTCTGGTTCTCTATTGCCCTTGCCCTGAGCAGGGTTTTCCAGTGAAGAGAGCGGCTCTGGGGCCAGTTGGCGATAAATATAGCAATATCGTACTCTTTTTCAAAATTCCTGGTCCACAGGGGAAACCGTAGATCGTAGCAAATAAAGGGACGGATCTTCCAGCCCTTCACTTCCACGGTTATATTCTTTGTTCCCGGGCTGTATACCGCGTCTTCACCGGCATAGCCGAAAAGATGCTTTTTATTATAGCTGTGCAGCGCTCCGTCCGGCTCTGCCCAGAGCAGCCGGTTATAATAACTTCCCTGTTCCTCAATAATACAGCTGCCCATTATATGCGCCCCTGTCTCTTGCGATTTCTCCCGGAGCCACGCGGCTGTTGGCCCGTCCATTCTCTCCGCGAGCTTTTCCGCTTCCATGGAAAAGCCCGTGGTAAACATCTCCGGCAGTATAATTAAATCCGGTTTATTTAATTTATTAGATTTAATCAAATCTATGCGGGAATTAAAAGCCCCTATATTTGCCTCGCGGTCCTCCCAGGCAAGCTCGGCCTGAATACAGCTTATTGTTAAATTGAGCATAACTTTTCCGCTGCCTCCTCAAGAGTTTTATCTTTTTTGGCAAAACAGAACCGTAATACTTTATGGTCATCCCCGTCCCGGTAAAATACCGACGGCGGGATTGATGCCACGCCATGCTCTTTCGTAAGTCTCCGGGCAAACTCAGTATCGGGCTCGTCTGTTATTGCGGAATAATCAAGCATCTGGAAATAGGTGCCGCTGCAGGGGACCACGCGAAACCGCGAGCCTTCCAGGTGAGTTAGGAACCGGTCCCGCTTTTCCTGGTAAAAAGCCGGCAATCCCGACCAGGCTTCGGTATTGTCCATAAAGTCGGCGTAGGCGTACTGGATCGGGGTTGTTGACGCAAACGTAAGATATTGGTGCACCTTCCGGAATTCCGCCGACATCGCTGCCGGTGCCAGGCAATACCCTATCTTCCAGCCCGTGGCATGATAGGTTTTGCCGAAAGAACTTACCACAAAACTTCTCTCTGCCAGTTCAGGATACCGTGACATGCTCTCATGCTCTATTCCGTCGAAAATTATATGCTCATAGACCTCATCACTCAGGATAAAAAGATCATTCTTTTGTACGATCTCTATGAGAGGAGCCATATCCTCTTTCCGCAATACCGCTCCTGTTGGATTATGGGGAGAATTCAGTATGATAAGCTTCGTCTTCGGGCTTACTGCCTCCCGTACCCGGTCCCAATCTATTGAATACCCGGGAAAATCGAGTTTGATATAAACCGGCACGCCTCCGCACAGGTCAATGACCGGCACATAGGAATCATACGCCGGTTCAATAATAATAACCTCATCCCCCTGACGTACCAGGGTTGTTATTGCCGCGAATAGAGCCTCTGTTGCTCCTGAGCTTACGGTAATCTCTGTTTGCGGGTCGTATTCCGCTCCATAGAGATCCTTTATTTTTAAGGCGATCTTTTCCCGAAGGGCCAACACCCCGGGCATTGGCGCGTACTGGTTGTGCCCCTGGCGCATATACTTTTCCACCAGTTTTATCATCTCAGGACTCACATCAAAATCGGGAAATCCCTGGGAGAGGTTTATGGCACCGTGCTCATTTGCCAGGTTGGTCATGATGGTAAAGATGGTTGTTCCCACCTTTGGAAGTTTGGAGTTTATTTTCATAATGGTTAATCCTCTCTTAAGAAACTAAATTTTGCTTGTGCGCGGGCCTTGAAGTAGTATGGGCTCTTTGGATTGCTGCGGAACTCGCTCCGCTCAAACAGTCCTCACAACCCAAAGAGCCCATACTACTTCAAAGCCGGATGCAGCTCGCAATGCTATTTAGTTTCTGACGTATTTTTTCCCCACTACACGGAGTCGGTCCTGTCTTAATATACCGGAAAACGTAATTCGGAATGTAACCTATGCCGGGAGCGATGC
>JAAENB010000664.1 GCA_024224995.1 bacterium
ATTGCGAGCTGCATCTGGCCTGGAAGTAGTATGGGCTCTTTGGGTTGTGAGGACTGTTTGAGCGGAGCGAGTTCCGGAGCAATCCAAAGAGCCCATACTACTTCAAGGCCCGCGCACAAGCAAAATCAAGTTTCTTGAGAGAGGAATACATGAATCTGCAATTGACGCAAGAACAGGAAATGATCAGGGACATGATCAGGGAGTTTGCCAGGGGCAGGATTGAGCCTGTGGCACAGGAATATAACCTGAAGGGAGAATTTCCTCTTGATATCATACAAAAATTGGGAGAGCTGGGATTATTCGGCATGATGGTGCCGGAGAGTTACGGCGGATCAGCAGCAGGGGCAGTCAGTTACAGCCTGGCGCTGCAGGAGATAGCCTATTCATGCGCCTCAGTTGCAGTGACCTTGAGCGTAACCAATCTAACTACGGAACCCATAATAAATTTCGCAACAGAAGAACAAAAACGAAGGTTTCTCATGCCAATGGCATCGGGAGAGTACCTTGGGGCTTTTGCGTTAACGGAACCCGGAGCCGGGTCCGATCCGTCGGCACTGAGGACATCCGCGGTGAAGAAGGGAAAGCGCTATATTATTAATGGGACAAAGCAGTTTATTACCAATGGAGCCTATGCCGGCCTGTTTATACTTATTGCCCGGACCGAACCCGGCAGGAACGGGCTGTCGGCGTTCCTGGTTCCAAAGGATACAAAAGGGCTTATTGTTGGAAAAGAAGAGAAAAAGATGGGGCTTTCGGCTTCAAATACTGTAGAGCTGGTCCTGGAAGACTGTGAGGTGCCAGAGGAACTGATGCTGGGCAAGCCCGGCATGGGTCTCAACATCGCTCTTAATGCCCTGGACAGCGGCAGGATAGGCATCGCGTCGCAGGCAGTTGGTATGACACATGCCTGTCTGGACGAGGCTCTGAATTATGCCGGGGAGCGAAAGCAATTCGGCAAGGCAATTATCAAACATCAAACTATCGGGAATATGATAGCGGATATCGCAACGGATTATGAGGCCGCAAGCCTCCTTACCTGGAGCGCGGCCTCTCTCAAGGACCGGAAAAAGCCCTTTTCAAGGGAAGCCTCAATGGCCAAGCTCTTTGCCTCTGAAGCGCTCAACCGCTGCGCGTACAAAGCATTGCAGGTCTTTGGCGGCTACGGCTATATTAAAGAATACAAAATAGAACGGCTCTACCGTGACGCCCGGGTTACCACCATTTACGAAGGAACCTCAGAGGTGCAGAGAATGGTTATTGCCAGGGAAACGGAGAAGGGAAAGTGATCGGTGGCCCGGAGGGCCGGGTTATCGGTTATCGGGTAAGATCAACTCCGCGCCCACCATCTTCCTTACATGCGACTCATTTTTAAACAATATCGGAAAGTCCCCGCCGCGAAGGGCTTCGGCACCGGCCGGGATCGCGCCACGGATGGGTTCTGCCGCACTATATACAAGGGCGGCTTCTATTTTAAGGTCTTTTATAAGAGGCAGCAGGGTGATATTAATCTCCATGAGGGGAGGGAAGGCCCGGTCAATTATTCTGTACAGGTGAGGGGAACTGATCTTTTCCGCGGCAAGCCTGATATTCTCCTCACCGGCAATGATAATTGATCTGAAAAAAAAGTCATCTTCCGAAAAGGTGATAATATGTTTTTCAGGGGAATTCTCCTCTGTGGAAACCAGTGCCAGGTAGCTGATGTTTTTACCAAAGATCTCGCTGGTGAGCCGGTTTTCCACGGAGCAATAATGGACACCCAGAGAGAGGTTTGAATCAAGGGCGAACTCCAGGAGATCCAGGGCATCTTCCCGGCTCTGGACTACCGGGAGCCCGTAATAGCTATACCGGAACATAACCCCGAAGGGGAGCCATTTAACGCGGAAATTATTTTGGCGAAAAATATTTCCATGATGCATAAAAAAAGTAAATTCCAGAAGGTTAATGCCGGAAACTCCAATAGAGTCCAGGTCGCGGAGCAGGGCTTTCATCTCCGGAAGAAAGCCGGGTATCACAGGCATTTCCACCATCACTTCAGGAATATAGTCTTTGGCCAGGACCATTTTTTGAAGCAGGGGCTCGCGGCCGGAAAGGTCTTCATGTTTAATGCTGAACCTGATCTCGTTAAGCTCAACATCCCGCAGCTGTTCAAGAATGGCCCGGTCCACAAAATCGCCATTGGTATAGAGCCTGGTGTAGGCCCGGGGAAAGCGGTTTTTGATGTGGGTGAAACAATCGATCACGGCCTCTTTGTAGAGAAGCGGTTCACCGCCCGAGAGACCGAAGCATTTGATGTCGAACCCATGGGGAATGTGGGTGCGTAAAATATGGGAGTAATTGTGAATGCCCGGAGACATCTGCCAGGGAGCCCGGGGCTCTGGGACGGGATTGTTCATGTCCGTAAAACAGTGGTAGCACGACCGGTTACAGTCCTTGCTGATCTCCATGGTAAAGTTATTCTCACCCGTAGCGCAAAAAAGACAGGCTTCCGATATGCTGCCTGCATGAATACTTTTCCCGTTATTCCGCACAAGCGCCCCTTTTTCTTTAAGCAGAAGAACCCGGTCCCCAGCGATATCAGCATGCTGTTCAACAACGATCCCTGAATTTTCCACGTAATTTTTGAAGTTTTCCGCGTTGTATACGAGAGGAGTAAGGTGATACAATAGAAAGGGATCTTTCACGGAAAAGATAGTGTGCCTGTTTATTTTCATATTGGAAGAATAGTAAAGGCGGTTCCGGGTTTGTCAATATAATTTTTAAGAGCAAGGTGCGGTCTAAACAGCTCCTTCGGCGGCGGAACCCGTAACGGTGTCAGAGGAACCGTCTCCTTCGTCGGCGGAACCCGCACCGGGGTGTCAGAGGAACCGTCTCCTTCGTCGGCGGAACCCGCACCGGGGTGTCAGAGGAACCGTCTCCTTCGGCGGCGGAACCCGTACCGGTGTCAGAGGAACCGTCTCCTTCGGCGGCGGAATCCGTACCGGTGTCAGAGGAACCGTCTCCTTCGGCGGCGGAATCCGTACCGGTGTCAGAGGAACCGTCTCCTTCG
>JAAENB010000665.1 GCA_024224995.1 bacterium
AAATCTGCGTCATCATAATCCAATTCCATTGGCTTCTTTTCTTTTAAGAATCTTCTTCGTCTTTTAGCTTCTTCAAGTTTCTCAAGCTCCTTAAAATCAGGCTGTAAGCATAAAAACATCCCCCCCATAAAATCACGCCCGAGACGTATCCCTCTTGTCTCAACGATTTTACTCAACAGGTTTTTCGGAGGAGTCTTTTCTGTTTTTGATATGGAAGTTCCATAAATTGTTTTGAGGGTGATAAAACTCATGCCAAACAACAATAGTAAAAAAACGATCTTAATAGCAAGCCACTTCTTCATACCTTTCTGTAGTTTGATATCCGGTTATTTGTAAAGTACTTTGTTAAAAAAGTGTAGGGACAAATTTGTACCTACATGGATCTCATCAAATGGCTCACCGCTCACTATCTCCCGGTATATTTGTTTCACGATTATATGATGTTCCGGCTGTTTTATGAAGAGCGGTTATACTGATAATAAGAGTAATAATATTGTATGGAAAAGACAGGAGCACAATGAACCATCCTCCTGCCAAACCATTTTTCGCTCCCCATCGTATATCTTCCCAAAACCTGTCTCCTGTTGGAAACCAGCCTGCCTGCATATCATGGATCTTCCATAGGATTCCTCCTGGTATCCCGGCAATTAATACCGTTATAATAATCGCTCCCAGGATTGAGAGCGGGCGTTTCCACCCCAAGGAATTTCCCCATTTATCAATCCAGATACTGCCAACAATGCTAAATGTTATTGAGGCAACTGCAATATATTGATAGGGATGAGAATTATGATACAAAAACATCCTGTATACGGAACCAAATACCCGGATACCGATGATGTTATTCAGTATAAAATAAAAAAAAGAATATAAGCTAAATGTAATGAAAAACAACAAGAGTATGTTAGCTGAATATTTTAGAAAAGTTCGCCCAAGATATCCATTTTCGAGTTTCATAAATTACTTTTCCTCAGCGCCCATATTTTTGTTAAACTATCTTCTTCGCAACCAGGGCCATTTCCGGCGATCCCGGATCAAAAGCGGCTCCAGCCACATTGGAATAATGCTCCACAACACGAAAGCCGTTCTCTTCAAGTTCTTTAGTTATGGATTCAAGGCTATAATATTGCAGCCAGTTATACACTTCCCTGGTACGGGTCTCTTCAATGATGGTGTATTTATCCAGCACCACTTTTTCTTTGTCATATTTCCAGGTATTCAGAAAGCAGTAATAATCTTCCGAAGTCCAGAAGCCGTCCATGAACAAATGCCCGCAGGCAGCTGCTTCGGTTCTTTCTTCGAATGCCTGAAGTGAAAAAACATCAAGAAAAACGGAGCCGTCATCATTTAAATAATTATAAAACTTTTTAAGAAGGGTCTTTCTCTGCTCCGGGCTTAAGGGACAAATATCACAGTAGATCATGGTAATTAAATCGAACTGTTTATTTGTTGTAAACTCAAGATAATTTTGCAGAACATACTCAATTTCAAGGCCTTTTTGTTCCGCAGCTTTTTTCGCGTGCCCAATAGAACGCTCGGAAATATCAACGCCCGTGACTTCGGCTCCCTTTTCCGCGAATTGCGTGGTATAAAGGCCGGGTCCGCATCCGAAATCGCATAATGTTGTTCCCGGGGCAAGATTAAAACGAGAGGAGATCCACTCTACGGAGCTGTCGATTAACTTTTTATTCCTGGACGCGGGCTCGCTTGTTTCATCCAGGTGAAATTCGAGCATTTTTTTTGATATATGCTCATCGTTCCAGAGAATTTCCGCGGTGTAGAACTCAAATGGTTTTGGCTGCAGGTTAATTTTTTTTAATTGTTCATACATATCATTTCCTCCATTGTTTTATAAGCATAAATCTATAGAAATATTTTCTTCGGTCAAGAGAAAAACATGGGGACAAATCTGTCCCCACACTTTTTTTAAAAAATAGTATACGCCACATCGCAATTAAATGGAATAGACTTTGATACAAATCCCCCAAAAAAACTCTAATATGGCAGGTATGATTATGCTCAGTATAATAACAATTAATTACAGATCATCGCGTGATATTTCACAATGCCTGGAATCAATCACAAAATATGAACCGAATTACAAGGATTATGAATTCATAATTGTCGATAATAATTCGGATGATCCCGGTCTTGAAAAGCTGGCAAAAGATTACCCTTTTGTGAAAATTGTATATTCTTCAGTAAACGGCGGTTTCGCTCATGGGAATAATATTGGAATAAAACAGGCCTCCGGGGATACACTGTTTCTCCTGAATCCCGATACCTATTTAAAAGACAATGCCATTGAAAAATTATACAGCAGGATAAAAGATGACCCTGATGTTGATATTATTGGCCCCTACCTCACTTTTACCGACGGCAGCAACCAGTCTTCAGGTTTGCCAAAATCATATTTAACCGTTTGGAAATTATTCTGTGAACAATTTTGCCTGTACTGGGCGTTTCGCCGGTCAAAAATTTTTAATTCATATTACCGTTCCTATATGGACTATGAGCAGGAGTGTTTTGTTGAACAGGTTCATGGCTCTGCCATGATGTTTAAGCGAAAACTGCTTGAGCAAATAGGATACCTGGATGAAGAATATTTTATGTATTATGAAGAATCCGATTTCTGTTTACAGGCCCTGAAAAACGGTTCAAAGCTTTTATATTATCCCGGCAGTACAATAATTCACATTGGCGGGTTTATGTCGGAATCATTCTGGGAGAAAGGGGGGGGATATATGGTAGATTCCCTCAAGTACTATTTTAGAAAAAACTTCAGTTTTGCATCGTACGCGTCCGCAATGGGGATATATTTCTTTGGTACTTTGCTGCGGCTTATTGGATTAAAAATAAAAAATCATACAAAACATATATACTATTTTTACCAGTTAAAATCTTTATTCTCAAACAAGACCGGCAGGAGCCCGGCGAAAAGAGCTTAATCAAGTTCAAGCAGCCGGAAGCCCGGTTCCGCTTTCCGCGGCTCCTCTTGAACATTTTCAATTGGATAATTTCTTTTTTTAAGCTCTTCAATTAAATTTTCTGTTTCTATGGCGGATAAATCGGCGGCAGAAGTATGGGCATGTGCTTTTTCCGCATTTCCCATCCTCTTCATATTCCTGGCGAGGAAGTGTTCTTCATATTCAACCTGGAAATCAAATTCCAGACCCGGTACTGATTGGCCACGATTGTATCGTTCTGCTATTTCCTGAATCTTCACTAAAACATTCGCTGCTTCACCGGTAAGTTCAGGTTCATTAAGCGGATCAACGGGATTAAAGGGAGCGTTAAAAATCAGGATCTTTATTGAGTTTCTATGGGACGATTTTTCAACTTCTTCGTAAAATTCCAGGTTAAGTGAATTATCATATACCCGTGCCAGGTGTATATCGTGTTTAATATATTTAGCTATTTCCTTGACTGTAATATTTCTTGTTTCGAAATATATTTTTTGACCCGGGTGAAATTGTTCCATAGCGTCCCTCTTCATCGCGATAATAATATCGGAATAGTATAAAAATCCGTAAATTATGTCAACACTAATACGGTAAGTCATCAATTTAGCTATTGACGGGTCTTTATTTACATGGTAGTATTCCCCATGAACACGCTGAAAAAAATGTTATACTTCGATGAAAAGGTTATTTTTTCTTATTACGCGGTAATGATAATTACTCTTGCCTTTCATTTTCCTGAGTTTAAACTCAACCAGGAGGCCCTGGATAAACTCGATATTTCGGAGCTGGTGTGGAATTTAATAGGTTCTTTTGTTCTGTTGTTACCCTTTTTTGCTGGTCTGTATTACAGCATCAAACACATATTTTCACATAAAGAAAAAACGAATTGGGAAGTCAACTATATGGCTATTTCCACGGGGCTGCTTTTAATGCTCGTAGGAACAATTGTTTTTTTTATGGAGCTTGGACAAATTGTTGAAGGACATTGGAATGGTCTCAGCCTCATCATGCAGTTACTGGCAATTGCCTTCCTGTTTACCGCGGCATATGACGCAACGTGCGGTTTTTTACTCTGGTTTTTAACAGCTGTCTGGTCCAACAGCAGTGGTGATGGTGAAGGAACCGAAGAGTTTACCAATCCTTTCTTTGATTATAGGGTAGATATGAGCAATTTTGAAGTGATCCAAACACTAATGATTATCGGCCTTTTTACGGGACTCCTCAAGCACTATACAAACCTGGGACCGCTCGACATTATGGATATAACTCTTTTTTACTGCCTCACCCTGCACCGGTTTGTGCTCCGGATATTTTTCCGGGTTGAGAATTCGTTGAAATAAGTTCGATCCAGGCATAATCAAAAAAAAACTGTTGTTCATTCCCCCTCACCTAGCGCTCATTCCCATTCCCTTGCCAAACCTGCTTTTTTTGCGTATATTATAAGAGTTTTCAAACCCAATAATCCAAATTTGTTAGGAGTTCCTTCATGAAAAAAATATTCTACTTCTGCCTCATAAGCATGACAATGACAGCAACACTCGCTTTTTCCGGTTGTGAAGCCGGGCTCAGCAGCGGTGATGACTCAAATAGCTCGTCAGAAGATGGCGATTTCAGCTTCTCTGATATGTATAGCAATATTAATCAATTAAAAGAACAAATAAACAGTTTATCCGGGACTGTTGACACCCATGAAGGAGAAATCAACCTGCTAACGGGAAATGTTCAGTCTACTTCGGACGCTAAAAACATTTTCTCCGGCATGGTGGGTATTGGAACCGCGAATCCTACTTCTACATTGCATGTAATGGGTAATGCCAGTGTTGTTACCGATGCCCCCAATGAAGATGGGATGTCAATAACGAATACAAGCAGTCATGCAAAGATGGCTCTAAGCTCTCCTGCCGGGTTCGACAATATGTTCAGGTTCTTAACTGACAATACTTGTATATGGAAATTTTACCAGGCAAGCAGTCTTGATTCCTTTATTTTTCAGCGATATGATAAAAATCTCAATATAATGACTTTTGATCCCGATGGCAATGTAGGCATTGGTATCACGACTCCGAAAGCACCTCTCGACGTTGCAGGCGGCGTTCTTGTTGAGTCTCTTTCTATTAGAAATTCAGCAACAGGATTAGCGTATAATGAAACCTGGATTGGCATGGCTAACACATTAGGTGATGGGAAAGAATGGCTTCATATTGGTGGTATTATTGATAACAGCGATGGTATACGACGATCAGCCTATTGGGCCGACCGGCATAGCTTCAACGGACAAGTTGGCATTGGTACCCTAACCCCTTCAACCACGCTGCAGGTTGTCGGTACGGTTACCGCCACACTCTTTGCCCAGAGCTCCGACGTCCGTTTCAAAAAAGATATCACTCCGCTCACGGGCTCACTGCACAAGCTCCTTGCCCTTCAGGGAGTCAGCTACAACTGGCGAACCGATGAGTTCAAGGATAGAAAATTCTCCACTAAAAACGATATCGGTTTTATTGCCCAGGATGTGGAAAAGATTCTTCCCCAGGTGGTTAATACCGGTTCCGACGGGTATAAAGCCGTGGCTTACGGTAAAGTAACCGCCCTGCTTGTGGAAGCAGTTAAAGAGATGAAGCTGGAGAGCGATTCCAAAATCGTTGCTCTTGAAAACGAAAATAAACAACTCAAAAAGCAGGTTGCTTCCCTTGAGACGATGAACAAAAGAATTCTCGCGCTGGAAAAGCAGTTAAACCGGAACGCCGGGAAACTTGCCTATCACGCTCAATAACCCGGATAAATAAAAGCACGGTTCAAAAACCGTGCTTTTATTTTTACATAACACTCAACTTACCATCGCCATCAGGAAGGGACTTTACTATTCTTCTGCAAAAACAGTAAATGTTTCTATTATTTTATTTCGAAATTTCAGGTCTGTGGATTTTTGAAAAAGCCCCGTAAGAACCGGAATGCTTGCTTTGTAATTTTTTTCTTTCAGTATTTCCACAATATCTACATCTAAGTCAAAATTTTTATACGCCGCTGAGTCCAATAACATCACCAGGTGTCTCAGTCCTTCATTACCAAGGTTCTTCGCTGCCTCAACCTGCACTTCATAGGAAATATCATTTTTCATTATTGAAAGAAGGAACTGCCTGGTTTCATCATCCACCTCTTTATGAACAGAAGGAAATGCCGAAAGAAGTGACCGGATTCCAACAATCCGCGCGCCGGGGACTGTTTCCAGAGTAATATTTTCAAGGAGCTTTTCCTTAATATTTTTCCTCTTTCTCAGTTCCTTACTCACTGCTATCATTGATTGAATATATTCAATTAAGGATTCAGCATCGAAAAAATACGATTTATTCACGCAACAACTAATTTCTGTCGCAGAAATTTCAAAATCACGTGCCGAGTCGGCCATTCCGATAATTTTATCTCTTATTGAATTTTTTAAAAACGCGGCTCTATGACACGGATTCATTCCCACAACTTCTATTTTACTGTCGAAATCATTGTCCCCGGTAATTTCATTGCCCTCAAAAAGGGATTTTCTTACCCCGCCGCTTTCCGATCGTTTTTTTATTTCAATAGACCCTTCTACTGAAGAACCTGCTACGACACTGAAGTATAATAATTCATTATTATCTTCAGCAAAATGACTATTTTGAATCGTTACATTATGATCTTCAAGAGTTCCGTAAATTTTGGGAAAATGGAAAAGACTTCCCCGCATAAATCGCAAATTCAAGGCTCCCGCTGCCTCCGAAAAAATTAGATTAAATTCCGGAAGTCTTCTGCGGCTTTTCATAAACCTGATCAAAGCAACAGTAATGACCAAAAGCGCGATAGATATAATTATTATAACATTTTCATTCATAATATCGTCCAATAAAAATAATCACGCAATTCTGTAAACCTTTTTAAAAAAAAAGAACTGGTATAAATATATAACAGTTTTATTTTCTTTACATCTTTATCGATTTAACTATTTTTTTAAATTCATTCGTCTTTTGCAGCCCTTTCAGGTCGGGATCTGTTTTAACGCGGTACCGGTCCCTGTATCCTTTTTTCACGGCCTTTTTAAGCCATTGCAATGCCTGCTTTTTTTTGCCCTGAACAGCACTGGCACAGGCTAGATTATAATAAGGCAGCGGGTTGTTTTCTTGCAGTAGAACCAGCAGGCCTCTATGGCATACCTGGCGGATCATTTAAGTTTTTCTACCTTCTCTACTATGGCGGGAAAAGAGGCCAATGTTTTGGGAATTTTTTCCATATCAAAAACCTCTACTTGCTCCTTCAGCTCACTCCCCCATTGAATAAGCATATTCACCTGGTATTCTTCTCCCAGCCCTATTATCTTCTTCGCGAAATCTTCCGCGTCATTGATAATAAGCCCTTTGTTTAATCTTTCCCAGCTTAGTGTTATCCCACTCTTGAGAATATTTAAAAGTTCAGGAATTCTCGCGCTTATTTCAGGAGAAAGCGCTTCCATGGGAAGCGCTTTTTCTTCCCTGGCATCTTGCTTTACTTCGGAACCATCTATGGAATAAGGAAGAAAACGGATGAGCTCGGAAAAAAATTCTTTTTTGGAAACCGGTTTTCTCAGGTATCCGTTACACCCCAGTTCTATTATCCGGTGCTCCTGCTCTCTCAGAGCGGATGCGGTAAAAGCAATGATGGGTATTGACCGCAAGTCATTATCTTCTTTTAATATTTTTATGGCTTCATAGCCATTCATTACAGGCATTTTCATATCCATCAGAACCAGGTCGGGTTTATAAAGACGCATAAAATCGATTGCTTCCTTGCCGTTTTTCGCTTCAATAACATCAAGATCTTGATGCTCCAGGAGTCCTTTTACCAGCTCCCTGTTACTTTCAATATCATCAGTCACAAGAATGAGGCCCTTTTTGAATGATATAAAATTTACCGCTATATCATTCTCTTCAGCTTGTTTTGCAATGGATGTTATTTCAATATTTTTTAAAATCACGGTAAACGTACTGCCTTTGCCCGGCTCACTCTCTACGGTGATCTCTCCTTCCATCATTTCAATAAGACGTTTGGTAATCGCCAGTCCTAGACCGGTACCGCCATATTGAGCCATATTCTGTCCTGTTTGTTGTTTAAAAGCGTTAAAAATAAGATCTTTCTGGTCTTCCGCTATACCAATGCCGGAGTCCTCAACAGTCAAAATAAGATCCATTTTTTTTTGGCCCTCATATGTATTAAGTGTACGAGCAGAGAGTTTTACAAACCCTTCGTTAGTAAATTTTACGGCATTTCCAAGAAGATTAAACAAGATCTGCCGCAACCGAAGTTCATCCAACAGTAAGGCTTCCGGCAGAAAGGGGCCTGGCTCAATTTGAAGATCCAGCCCTTTTTCTTCTATTTTTAATAAGAATACCAACTCCAGTTCAGTAAAAATCGAACTGATACTTACGGGATTGAGTTTAATTTCAAGTTTTCCCGATTCTATCTTGGAAAGATCAAGAATGTCGTTGATTAAGCGGAGAAGACTTTTCCCGCCTGTTGAAATAGCGGACAGGTATTGTTTTTGCTGCCCCTCCTCTACCTGTTCTTCCAACAACTCGGCAAATCCCAGTACCGCGTTCATGGGAGTTCGTATTTCGTGGCTCATATTTGCCAGGAATTCACTCTTTGCCCTGTTAGCCGCTTCTGCCGCGTCCCGGTCAATTTTCAACTGCACCACCTGTTTTTTCTCTGTTATATCCGACAGCATCCCTTCAAAATAACGAGTATTATCATCAGCCTGAACAATATGCGAGTCAACAGACACCTCTATAATACTTCCATCCTTACAAAGGGCCTTAAATTCAAAACCCTTTGCAAAGCCATTCTTCTGTATTATATTCGCAAATTCATCCCGTTTTGAGGATTCCACAAATATTTGCTCCCCAATATTATGTATATTATTTAACAGGTCCGCCGGAGAATCATATCCTAAAATATACGACAGGGCGGGATTAACGGTTAAAAACTCACCCTCCAGAGTAGTCTGGTAGAGGCCAACTATTATATTTTCAAAAAAATTCCGGTGTTTTTTCTCCGATTTTTCAAGTTTTTCTCTGCTTGTTTTGAGGTGGCCAAGCATGTTGTTGAATTCCTGCGATATATATCCTATTTCATCATTAGATCGTATGGGGATCTGGTACTCTAAATTTCCATTGCTAATCTGGTTAATACCGAATAGCATTTTTTTTAACGGTTTTGTAAGGCTGATATATACCATAATAAACAGGATGATCATTGCCGCTGCAGCGGTTATACCATTGTATATGGTTGTTGTTATTGTAATCTCTTTCCTGGAATCGATAATATCCTGGGTATACACTCCGGATGAAACGATCCAGTCCCAGGGCCAGAAATACTTTGAATAAATCGTCTGTGGTTCAAATATCGTAGGGCTATATTTCGACTGCCAGAGAAAACTCGTAAATGTCTCTCCGTCCCGTTGAGCGTTTATGACTATTTCTTTGAAAAGGTATAACCCTTCCGGGTCTGTTACCTTAAGCATATTCTTCCCTTCAAGATCTTCTTTGAGAGGATGCATAACCATATTACCATCGCAATCGAGTATAAAGAAGTATTCATTTTTATCATAACGCATTTTATGCAGGTTTTTTATTATTACATTCTTTGCTTCTTCGATGGTTTTGGGCATTGAAGGATCGTTTTTCCAGGCTTCCTCCCTTAAAGATATTTCATAGTAATCCATGAGGGAAACTACAGAATTGACAACTGCCCGGAGCTTTCCTTTCCGTTCTTTAAGTTTTTCTTCTTCCAGGAGGGGGAGTATCATTAAATAGAGAATCATGGCGAAGGTTAAAACGATTAAGACTCCAATAGAGTTAATCTTCCATCGAAGCGGGACATCCCGTAATTTTGCTATCAGCCTGATATTTTTTTTATTTTTTTCCATGTAGTCTATAGTATAACTACAAAGACTTAGGAAGTCAAAACTTTTTTACCGTTCCTGAATATTACCAGCGTACTATAATAAAGTTAAATTTTTTTAAAAAATTTAAAAAAAAATTCAGCAGTTTCCGGCTTCAAAAAAGACTATACTACTATATCATATCATTCAATAAACATAGGAGGTTTTATGAAACACATTCTGGCTTTTATAACAATTCTCTGTCTTGGTTTCACGCTCAATTCCCGGGAAATCCAGGCAAAAAAAATACCCGGATTAGAGAAAGGACTCTTTGAATATACATTGGTAAAAGAGATCCCCTTACCCAATCTGAATGGTATTCCGGGATATCGAAATCTTAAAATCCCTGTTTTTAAAAGTTCCGGCACGAAAGGCCCGGGCATTCTTCTTATTCACGGCAACTCTTCTTCGAGCCGCTCATATGTATTCCAGGTATTCAGCAGGCTGGGACGCAAATACAAGATCTTCTTACTTGATCTTCCAGGGTTTGGCCGGTCGGAAAAGATCCCTGCCCATGAAGAGCTGCCGGTTGTGAATGGTATTCCTGCCGGTTTTCCCGAATACCAGGTTGGACTTCTTGAAGCGGTTTACGCTGTTGCGAACGACCCGGATATCAATCCTGAAATTTTTGTTGGCTGGAGTCTCGCTGGTGATATTCTGCTCCTGGCGCAGGGTGCCGGTATGCTGCCGAACGCCAAAGGAATCTTTATTTTTGGAACCGCTCCCGCGGGTGCTGCTCCGCCTACTACTGAAGCTCCTTTCCTGGAACCGAATATTCCCGGGATGGGTCTGTCGATCCTTACTTCATTCGGCTTTTCTTTTCAAGCTGACCCCGGCTCAGCTCTCGGGTTTAATTTTAACGCAACCTTTAGTGATCCTGTTCCTGAGTACGCGCCCGAGCCTATCTCAGACGCTTCAAATATTGGTGAGGCGTACATGGGTGCTTTTTTTAAGGAATTCAGAAGAAATTCTGGCATTATTCCGGGATTCTTTTGGGAAGACGGTTTTGACCGGTCAGACCCCAGGGCACGGGCCTCTATTGGAGTGCTGGTTTTTGGACTTCTTCAGGGCGGCGGGCTGCCTGATGAGTTAGATGTCCTCCAGGGACTGGATGGAGATCCGCAAAATCCTGATGATGATATTCCTATTGCGGTCCTGGTTGGTGAAGAGGATGCCTTTGTGAATAAGCAATACCTGGAAGACCTGGCTTCAAGCGGGTATATTCCCACATTATGGCGGAATGAAATTATAGAGGTTAAAGGTGCCGGGCACGCCATTCAGTTTGAACGGCCTTTCAAGTTCAACCGCCTTTTGAAAAAGTTTGTTAGTGATGTGACTGAAAAATAGGGGACTGCCTCTCTCAAGGAACTCTTTTTAAACAGGGCTTGTTTCCGGGAAGAGAGACGTTGCACTGCAACGTCTCTCAGAACCAAACCCTTTCCCGGAGCATCTTCGTAAAATAGACCCCGGTTCAACCGCCGTTTCTTTCGTATTTTTTCCCCGCTATACAGGGTCGGTCGTGTCTTAATCGTAATCGGAATGTAAACCATGCCCGGAGTGATATACCTTATACTAAGATGCGACCACGGGGTCCGCACTCTTAAGAAACTAGATTTGAAACAGGGGCTTCCTTCATCATAACGAGGGGCTGGAAGCCCCACGCTATGAGAAATACCAATCTCCCTGGAAAACTAATTTAGAAACAGAGCCTGTTCCCGGAAGATGTTATCCGGGGTTATGCTCTGCGGCCCTATGGGGTTAAAACCCCGGGCTGATATGGGCTCATTTCCAATAACTCTTTCGCCCCCTCTGGGGGCGGGGGGCCGATGAAAACAGCCCCCAGTATCACCGCAGTTTCTTCCGTATTTTTCCCCGTTCGACGGGGTTCGCACTCTCAAGAAACTCTTTTTAAACAGGGTCTTTTTCGGAGGATCTTACCCGGAACCTGCACCTTGAAAGCGACGTGACGTCACGTCGCTTTCAGAAAGAATCTTCGGCTGATTCTCTCCGGAACCTGCACAGAAAAAGCCCGTCCCTGTTTTTTTACCGGTAAAAGAGGTATACCGAACCATAATTACCGGTATTATTTAAATTTAAAGCGCCGACAACAATAGTACTTCCATCCGATGATAGTCCTAAACACCATCCAAATGCATCCCCGGCAGCATTATCATCAGGAATGAGTTTCGTTTCATTCCAGGCACCATCTATCCGGCGGTAGATATAAGCACTTCCTGAAGTATCCCCATTATCTTTGTCACAGTGAGCACCACTAACAATAGTACTACCGTCAGAGGATATTCCTACACTAAATCCAAATGCATCCCCGGCAGCACCATCATCAGCTGTGAGTTTCGTTTCATTCCAGGCACTACCTGTCCAGCTGTATACATAGGCACTGCCGGTAATATCATCATCGGAAGAAGCCCCAACAACTATAGTACTACCGTCAGAGGTTATTCCTACATTCTGTCCAAACATATCCCCTTCAGCACCATCGTCAGCAGTAAGTTTTTTAGTTTGATTCCAATCACCATCTATCCAGCGGTAAACATAAACACTACCGGAATGAACCCCATTATTATTGTCGGAAGGAGCACCAATAACAACAGTACTGGCATCAGAGGATATTCCTACACTTTTTCCAAAGTTTTGCCAGCTAGCACCACCATCTGCAGTGAGTTTTTTCGTTTGAATCCAGGCACCTTCTATCCAGCGGTAGACATCGGCACTCCCGAAAGTATGAGCACCAACAACGATAGTACTTCCGTCAGAGGATATACCCACACTATATCCAAAGTGATCTAATTTAGCACCATCATCTGCCATGAGTTTTTTCGTTTGAATCCAGGCACCTTCTATCCAGCGGTAAACATAAACACTCCCTAAATAATCCCCATTACCACCGCCTACATCAGCACCAACAGCAATAGTACTACCGTCAGAGGAAATGGCCACACTACTGCCGAAATCATCATAATCAGCACTATCGTCTGCTGTCAGTTTCGTTTCATTCCAGTCACTACCTGTCCATTGGTGTACGTATACATTCCCGGAATGATTCGCATTATAAGGAGCACCAATAACAATAGTACTCCCCTCAGCGGATACTGCCACACTCCGTCCAAATCCTTCAGCACCATCGGAGGGACTAAAAAACAATTTCGCGTTTACAGACCATTCACACCTGGTAACCTCAGTAGTCGCATCCTGCCACACACCCAATTTCTTCCCAATAACCAGAAGAGTATGCTTTCCAACACTCAGTCCGCCGACCGTTAACGCTATGGATGCATCTATACCGTCGAAACCCCCTACCCAGCCGCTATCATCAAGATTATATTTATAATGAGTAATCCCATTCCCGTAAACAGAAACATTCAACTCTGTTTTATCGGTCATAACAGAAGGAGCGCCCCATAGCATAGCCAGTGGAGTACCTTTGTCCACATTGATAACAACACTGGCAGTAGAAGTATTATCCCATAAATCCGTAGCTTTAGCCGTAATAGTATGTATACCGTCAGCTAAAACGCTGGTATCGACAGAAGATATCCAATCCAGTTTAGTAGCACTTGTAGAAAACCCCTGTTTGGCTTCGGAATAAGCCCCATTATTAACACAGGTTTCAACCTTTGTAACTCTTAAATCATCCCCGGCGCTGCCCTGAATAATAATAGTACCGGAGCCGTAGGTATTAACAACAGCGGGATTGGCAATTTCAATGCTGATAGTGGGAGGCGTGGAATCGGGAGTTGCGGCTTTAGTAACAATATCACCGCCCGGCTCAAAACCGCATCCATACAAAGCAATTGAAAGCAAAATTACGGATAAAATAAATTGAAATTTTTTCATTTACTGCCCTCCAAAAGGCTATAATTTAATTTTAACACCTAAACAAATATTAACAAAGTCGAGACTTGTTTGTTCTAAAATTGAGGTAAAAAACGCGTCCAGAATAATCGTAGTAGATTCAGAAAGAGCCCAACCCGATTGAAAACCGGTTTTAAAACCTTTTTCCAGGGAACTTTTTTGAGAGTTCTCCGGAATATTGAGCCCCTTACCGCTGCCATGACTGATGACAATAAAATCGGCACCAAAGCCAAGAACAGGAGTAATTGAGAATGTATCAAAGAACCGGAACATATACCCGGCACAAAGAAAAAGCGGAATATGAAAAATCGTATCATGGGAGTTCACCAGGTAGGTAAACCGGTAATACCCGGATTCAACGGCCAGGGAAAGGTTATTTATAAAACAGTTGTTTATGCCAATAGTGAGGGAAATACCAAAACCGGGATGCACAATATCGGCATAATTGCCAACGGGTTGTAAATAAGCAATAGTTGTACAGATATAATAGTAATGATCCAGGTAAATATCACCTTTAAAAATAGTATCCGATATTTTGTTAATAGCCTGTTCAGAGTCAACCAGGGAATTGAACTGTTCCGATTCAACAAAAAGCGCCTTCCTGGTTTTAACGTCTAAAAGACGGGCCGTAAGGGAATACTCACTGTTCTCTTTTTTGAAAGTTAAAATAAGCAGCAAATCACTGTCAAGGAAACTGCCAATTTCAAACGCGTCATTGTCCGAGACTTTTTTAATGTTAAGGGTTTTCTTCAGCTCCTTAACTCTCCCGGTTTCAATACGCTCAAGATTTTGCTGCTTATAGATCTTTGCCTTAAACAATTCCTCAATGATTTTTGTTTCTTTTTTTGAAACATTAATCATATTCGGATCAAAGAGAATAATTCTTTGAGCGGTTTTCCCCGGGACCGAATAAAGGATCACCAGGATAAACGCGAACAGGAGTTTTATACCAGAAGGTAATTTATTTTTTTTCACGGATTGCAATCTCTTTTAAACTTTCTTGAGACATCTTTAAAAGCACAGGAAAAATGTCATTATTTTTTTTCATCATTTTATTGTTCGCGTAAATTTCCGTACGGACCTTAAGATTAGTAATATCCTGAACAGCCAGGCTTACTAAAACCGAATCGTTCCCAATTTCCGAGACTTCCCCGTTTACCCAGTACCTTTTTTTAGTTTGCCCAATATTCCGTGAGAAGAACTTTTCCAGTTTTTGTTTCACAGGGGCCAGGATGGTTTTGTTTATCCCATCCCCCTTTACGGTGATATGTAATTTTGCCTGGTTTTTGGGTTTAGCCTTTACCGGACCGGGCTTGTCCGGAATAACCGGCGTAACAGCTTCGGCATGAACCACGTTTTCCATCAGCGGTTCATCTGTTGAAGCATATTGTATAACAGCATAGGTACCGGAAGAAACACTGCCGGCCAGGACAATAGAAACAACACCAAGAAGAACAGCGCTCTGGACAACTGAAACTTTAATCCCCAGACCGGTCATAAAATGAAAGACATATAAGATAACCCCATACAAAGGCCGATAGCGTCCGGCTTTTTTTAAAACGGCAATGTGCATTTTTCTGGCACTTTTCCTGGAAAATTCCCGTTCATTGGGGGGAATAGGTTTTTTTAACCTGGTTTTAGTAAGAAGCTCATCAAAGATTTCGTTTTCATTAGTAGTATTCATTATAAAAGGTCTCCCAGTTCATCAATATTTTTTTCTTTTTTTAAATAATCCAATATGGTTTTAACAATTTTATCATAGCGGTATTGAACCCCCGTTTTAGACATCCCAATCTCTCTGCCGGCATCCCGGTAAGAATAGTTATGAACAGCAATAAGGTCAAATATCGTTAAATCGAGATCGTCTGAAATATTTTCATCTAAGGCTTCGGTAATAATAATGCGCGCGTCCTTGAAACCGTTTATAAAGGTCAGCTCAACAGCACCGGAAGCCTCATCCATAGCAACATCTTTTGGCATCTTTTTTACGTCCTGAAAATAATCGTATAGTTTATTCCTGGTAGTGGCAAGGAGCCACTGTCGAACGTTTTCAATTGTATCATTTTTTTCCTCATTGGAAATATGCAAAAGAAATGCTAAAAACACTTCCTGGGTTAAATCCTGGGTTGTTTCGGTATTCCCAATTTTCGTATAAATCGCGCCATTAATTATAGCCCGGTATTCTTTGAACTGTTCTGAAAAATATGTATTTCTCTTATCCAGAACAGCAATATTTGAAGATGTCATATTTAGACTCCTGAATTATATGTGCCAGAGTTAAACTCTTATACATATATAGTCTGATTTTACCCCGATATCGTACGGAACTTTTTTTCAAATTCTAATTTTTTTTTCATTTTTACCTAAAAAATCTTTTTTTAACAAAATCCAAAAAAAGTTCCGTACGATTTGGCCCTAAAATCAGACTTATATTATAAACAGGTTAATATTAAGCAATTACTATACCAAGCGGGGGCACAGAGGAGAAGCCTGATGAAAACAGAGCAATACAAAAGCGGGGTACTAATATTGCATACCGGGAAAGAATGCAATTACAGAACAGGCGGGGCAATGGAGACGATCCTGGAGGACTATTCCGGGGAAGAGCTCAAGGTAATAGGGGTCAATGGAGAGGGCATGACCTTTATTGATTCAATAGGCGTGGGCGGGCTCATAAGGGTGGCCCGGTACAGCAAAGAGAATGGCATTACGTTCGTGGTTTACGGATTAAGCGCGGTTATGGAGGAGCTCTTTAAAAAGAACCAGTGGGACAAAATTTTTAAGCTCGTAAGCAAACAGAAATTTGAACAAACATATTCAGGAGATTAAAAACATCATGGAAGGGAGAACGGATTTAAATTACCGGCAAAGAGAAGGGAAAAAAGGCGAAGCAGTTTTTTATCTTTTAGACAGCATAATGGATTTCGACAGGGCGTTGTTGCTGGGAGGAGTGCTTGATACATTTATTGAGAACAATACCCGGAATATTATTGTTGATATGCCTGAAGTAAAGGACGCGGACCCGGTAATATGGTCGGTCCTTAGTGTGGCAAAGATGAATCAGAACAATAAAGGGAACACACTACAGGTAATAAACTTTGATTTGCCGGACCAGGTAAAAGAGGAATGGGAGATCAATGATTAGCGGACTCGTCGCGGGATGCGCGGTGGGGCTTCTTGCGGCCCTTATTACACACATTATATTTTACTCAAATTACAAAAACTAATAATTAAGGAGATTAAAACCATGAGAACAAATATTTTAAAACAGCTTTCCGGGTTTATAATTATATCTGCCCTGATATTTTCCGGGTGTGAAGAGGGGCTAACCAGTAATGATTCGGGAGAAAATTTCAGCTTTTCCGATATCTATACCCGGGTAGATGAAATGCGGAAAGAGATTGAAAGTTTAAAACAGGCAGTATCATCAAATTCCGGAAGCGGTAGTGAGCCCGGTACCGGGGAAACCTCCCACCTGGGCGAGGTTTTTTCCGGCGTATCCAGAACCGGGGATACAATAATTTTTAGCGGGGTGAATGTACAAATAGTGAACGGAACCGGGTCAACCGCCGGAGAGGTGAATGGTCTGGGCAACCTGTTTCTCGGTTATAATGAGCAGCGTACGTATGGAAACGAGCGGACCGGATCGCATAATATTGTGGTTGGTCAGTTGAATAATTTTTCATCTTACGGCGGAATTGTAACGGGGTATTATAATTCTATTAGCGGGTGGTATTCCTGCGTAAGCGGCGGGAGTTATAACAGGGCAGCGGGTCATTTTTCCGGTGTAGGCGGCGGGAGTTATAATCTTGCCGGAGGCAATAGTTCAAGTGTTTCCGGGGGCATGGAAAATACCGCAAGCGGCATGCATTCAAGCGTAAGCGGGGGAAGCAGGAACACTGCCGGTAATTTGCATTCCAGTGTAAGCGGCGGAGTTTATAATATTGCTGCCGGAGAGAGCTCCAGTGTTACGGGGGGAATGGATAATTCCGCGAACGGCTTATCTTCTACGATTAGCGGAGGCAGGTCGAATATTGTTGATGGTGAATATTCTGCTGCGCCTTAAATGGGAGTTGGCACCTCAGAGCTCTTATAAAGAGCTCTGAGGTGCCGGACACTATTTATGTGAGTTAAAACTCACATAAATAGTGCAAATTGTGAAAAAAAACCACATAATCCGGGAAAATACTTGTCAAATGTCAACAAATACATATACTTTGCGGATTATAATTCAGGTCTGAAGTATGTTCATCAGGGGCGCTAAGAATTGACAGGTAGTATTTCTCAATTTTTAGCATGCAGAGCCACTGGTACAAGCATACTGCGGCAAAAGGAGGTTTAATAAAGTCTCTTCTATATAAGAAGGATTTTTTTTAGGGATCACACCGAACCAAAATTTAACTAAAAAACATTGTATACCAAACAATACAAAGTTATTGATAAATTTACGTACGGCCAGATCCAAATAACCAAATAATAATAATTATAATACAATCATCTAATAAAATTTAAATATTATGAGAGGGTGCTATGCCAGAACTTTATGCTGACACGGCCAAAAACAAGGTACTTTTTGGCCAATGGTTTCGCTGTACCGGATGTAATTATTGCCTTGAGGTATGTCCTAAAGACGTACTTATCAGTGCAGCGGTTCGAAATGTAAAATTAGCGTATCCGCCACAACTCAAAGAGGAGACTGCTTGCTCTTTTTGCAGAAATTGCGAGCTTGTTTGTCCTCATCACGCGATTTATGTAGTGGAGGCCGCTAATGGATAAAAGATTATCACCAGGAACACATGTATTAATGGCAAACGAGGCTATGGCCGAAGGTGCTATTGCCGCGGGATGCCGGTTTTTTGCCGGGTATCCTATTACTCCGCAAAACGAAGTCCCCGAGACCATGAGTAAAAAGCTTCCACTGGTTGGCGGTACGTTTATTCAAATGGAAGATGAGATGGCTTCCATTGGCGCGTGCTACGGTGCTGCCATGACGGGAGAAAAAGTTATGACCTCAACTTCGGGCGCGGGCTTCTGTCTTATGCAGGAATTTATTAGCCTTGCCGCTTACAATGAAGTGCCAATGGTCATTGGGAACGTGGGACGGGTTTCTCCGGGCTCGGGAATCGTGAGTCTTCCTCATATGGGTGAAGTTAACCAGGCCAGGTGGGGCGGAAACGGCGATTATGAAATTATTGCCCTTGCTCCTGCTACTGCCCAGGAATCATTCGACTTCGCTATTGAAGCGTTTAACCTTGCAGAAAAATGGCGGACTCCGGTAGTCATCCTGAGTGACGCTTTTCACGGCCATATAAGAGAAAAAGTTGTTGTCCCTACGGATGAAGAGCTGGCCGAAAGGATCGTGGTAAGAAAAGAAGCTACGGAAGAAGACATTACCCGTAATATTTATTACTCATGCAAAGTGGGCGACGAAATATTCACTCCGCCATTACCTAAGATTGGAAGCGATTACTTCCCAGCCTGGTCTACCACTATTTCCCATAACAACACTGGTTTTCCCAACTTTGATGCCGGCATTCACCTTGCCGATACACAAACTATTTGCGACAAATTGACCAAAAACAACGAAGAAATTTGCCGGGTCGATTCATATTATATGGACGATGCTGAGGTTGCTGTTATCGCTTACGGGCTCCCTTTCCGTACCGCTCTTCGAGCAGTAAGGGAACTTCGCAGTGAAGGAGTAAAAGCCGGTCTGCTTCGTCTTATTACGGTTTGGCCATTTGCCGAAACAGCTGTTACTGAAGCAGCCAAACAGGTTAAGAACATTATTGTTCCCGAGATTAACCTGGGGCAGCTTTTTATTGAAGTAGAAAGAGCTGCGGCAAAAGAAGGTACTGCCTGTCATTTGATCCCACAAATTGGCAGGCTCCATGAACCAAAAGAAATTATCGCTAAAATAAAGGAGGTGATATAATGTCTCCAAACACAAAAGAAATAAAAGACGAATCCCTTAGTGATGATGTTCGCGGTGAAGCCGCCAAGGCCGCATTAGTGGCGGAACGGTCGGAAAAACCGGAACATCCTTTGACACAAAATACATTATTAGGGTCCATAATCGGTTCTCCTCATAACATTTTATGCCCCGGATGCGGGTACGGCGCTATCGCCTTTGCCATTACCAGAGTCCTCACGGAACTTGATATGCCGGTAAAGAATTTCCCCATTGTTACGGGAATCGGGTGTTACACCGGTCTTCCCACGATTTTGCCGCCTCGGCAGGCAATTAACGCTCTTCACGGCAGAGCCCTGCCCCTTGCTACGGGTATTAAACTTTCAGCTCCTCACATGAAGCCCATTGTATTAACGGGCGACGGCGACTGTCTTGCTATTGGCGGCGCTCACTTTATTAATACCTGCCGCAGGAACCTGGATGCTGTTGTTATTATGCTTCACAACAATGTCTATGGCATGACCGGCGGACAGCTGGCTCCCACCATGAAAAAAGGAGAAAAAGCGACAACTGCTCCTTACGGATTCCAGGAAGAATCCTTTAACGCGGTTGATATCGCTATTGCTTCAGGGGCCACGCATGTTGCCCGGTGGACCTCGGTTCATATTAGAGAGTTTCAGCGCACCCTTAAAAAGGCTATTGCTCACAAAGGTCTCTCGTTTATTGAAATGATCTCTACCTGCCCTACCAATTACGGGCGCAGGAACGGGCTTCCCACTCCTCTTGATACTTTCAGATGGGTCCGGGACAGTTCCGTTAGTATTAAAGACGCGGAAAAACTGAGCGACGAAGAAAAAGAGAATAAATTTGTTATTGGCGAGTTCAAGGACGTACAGCGTCCGGAGCTCAGTGAAAACTATCAGCATCTTATTAGAACAGCCAGGGGGGAAAACGTATGAGAACTGAAATAAAAGTTGCCGGTTTTGGCGGCCAGGGAGTTGTTACCTTAAGCATGCTCTTTGTAACTGCCATCAACCTTTACACAAACAAGGCTGCCTCGCAAACAGACGCCTACGGTCCACAGGCCCGGGGCGGTGACTGCTGGGCTGAAGTGGTTATTGATGATGACGATATCGATTTTCCCAAGACTATCGCGCCCGATTACAGTATTTTTCTGTCCCAGGTGGCGTTCCGCTCTTTTGCCAATGACGCAAAAGACGGGGGGATGATAATCCTTGACCCTTCACTGGTTACTGTTCCCGAGGACTTTGAAAAAAGCGTAAGCATCCTTGAACTCCCGGTGCAGGATATTGCTCTTGATGAGTTCGAGAATAGTCTTGTGGCAAACATCATTCTTTTTGCCGCTTTTGTGGGCACCAATGATCTCATTCCTCTTGACGCTGCCCGTCTGGCAGTAGAGAAAATCGTTCCGCCTAAGGCTCTGGAAGAGAATATGAAAGCGTTTGAACGTGGATTGGAGCTGGCTGAGACGATAAAGCAGGCTGCTTAAATTCATAAAGAGTTTCATAAATAAGAAACCCTCTAAGCCGGGTCTGCCGGTTTAGAGGGTTTTTTTATCAAACTTTTACTTTTTCTTCTAACCTCACTCCAGGGGATACTTGATTGAGGGTTCTCTTTATATTCATTATATCTTTGCTGTAGAAGCCGCATTTCTTCTGAATTGATTTCACTATCCATCGGCTACTCCTTTAATTTAAATAATAACCTATACATAATTCAAGCACAATGGGCGTTTTTATCAAGTCAAATACCTGCTCCAATTATCCCCATTATTTTGTTGATTTTTTCAGCCCCCCTGCTAATATATGTATAATTCCGGAGGATATGCATGAAAAAAATCCCTTATGGCATAAGCGATTATGAGGACCTTATTCGAGAAAATTACTATTATGTAGATAAAACACAATACATAGAAAAGCTCGAAAATCTCTCTGCAAAATATCTCTTTTTCCTGCGTCCGCGTCGATTCGGCAAATCGCTTTTTATTTCAATGCTGGAGAATTATTATGATATTAATAAAAAAGACGATTTTGATGCTCTTTTTGGGAACACCTATATTGGTAAAAATCCAACTCCTCTTCGGAACAGCTATACCATACTGAGGCTTAACTTTTCACAGGTTAAATCGAATGGTCCTTTAGATGAAATAGAAGAATCCTTCAGGCTTCATATACTTAGTTCAATTAGAATTTACCTGGGAAAAAACAAAAATTTTAATAATGTCTCCAATATTGATTATGACGAGATAAAAAAAATAAAAAACGGAGGTGATATTTTAGAATATTTCATAGCAGAACTAAACACCAAAAATATAAAATATTTCCTGCTTATTGACGAATACGATAACTTTGCCAACAATATCCTTATGGAACTGGGCCAGGAGACCTACACACGAGTAACACACAGTGGGGGATTCCTACGGACCTTTTTTGCCGTTATAAAAAGCGGTACGGAAACAGGAACCATTCACCGCCTCTTTGTCACGGGAGTAAGCCCCGTCGTTCTGGCTGATGTTACCAGCGGATTCAACATGGGGGATAATATTTCCAATAATGCTTTCACTAATGAAATGATCGGCTTTACCACAGAAGAAACAGAAACGATACTTGAGCATTATATACAAAGCGGACTCATCCCGGACAATGAAAGAGAAAAAATTACTCAAATAATGAAAGAATATTACAACAACTACTGTTTTTGGGGGAAAACCCATAAGAAAGTTTACAATTCCGACATGGTGCTGTATTTTTTAAATAACTACCTGGAAAACAACGAAATTCCCGACAATCTAATCGACGACAATGTCCGTACCGACTACGGCAAACTCCGCTATTTGATCCTCAGCGGTAAAAAGCTCAATGGGAATTTCAACATACTCACAACCATTCTCGAAACAGGAATCACTACCGGGGAACTGGTCACCAGTTTTGCTATTGGGGAAAGAATCGAGGAGACCAGGTTCAGATCCCTCCTCTACTACCTGGGACTCCTTACCATAGACAAACACATCATTGCAAAGGACCATGATTTTATTGTCCCTAACAAGGTTATTGAGACACTGCTCTGGAATTATATACGAGAAGCGCTCAAGGATTCATATGATCTAAAAATCAATATTGACCATTTGAAAAAGTGTTTTAGAGCTATAGCTCTAAATGGAGAATGGAAGGAGCTGTTTGAATATATTATTGAACGGTTTTACGATGCCTGTTCAAACAGAGATTTTGTTTACCATGAAGAAGGGATCAAGATGTTTCTCCTGGCGTACCTAAGCCTCACCCCCTATCACCTGGTTCACAGCGAGCCGGAAATGAACGGAGGCTTTGCCGATATCTGGCTTTCAAAAAACAGCCTCATCACGGACCTTACAAAACATGAATATCTTATTGAGCTAAAATACATGAAGTCCGGGGAGAAGGATGTCGACACAGCTTTTGCCGGTGCCCAAGAGCAGCTTCTGCGTTACATGAAAGACAAAAAGATTTTCGGAGATATAACTAAAATTGTTATTGTTGTAAATTCCCGGGAAATCCTGCGCATGGAAGAAATATTTCAATAAGTCCCTCCGGCAGCCGGCTCATCACTCCAACCACCTAACACGCAACTATCGAAACAAAAGACAACTCCGTTATTTGCAGCATAACAACGAGCATTCCAAACACAACAATTGTTATGCCGAAAACCTGTGAAACAAGTCACACCTTAACCCAATAGTATCGATGTTTTCCGCCCTCAAAAATACCATTATTGCTATCGTTTTGGCAGGAAAACTGCATACAAGTGCAACTCCCCACTATAGAGTCACACTTGTAAATTATTTCACGGAAACTTAAGAATACTAAGAGGTAAAATTCGGGTCTGTGGCGAGTCCTTTTTCGGCCTTTGCCAGGTCATTGGGGTCATCAACCTCGTACCAGCCAAACCCGGAAAGATCGCATATCATGGGGGCAGTCGATTCATCTTCCGCCAGCACCTGGAGAATATTCTCAACCACTGCCTTCTCACCAAAACGCTCCAGTGTTGCCGCTGCCGTTTCCCGGTACAGCTTTTCCATTGAAGCGTCAACATAGGTCATGCCAATATAGCCGCAGTCGAAATCGTTTAACTGTTTGCTAATAGCCGCGACCCGCTTCCCATCCTTTTGCAGTTTCACTTTCATGTCATCGGCTCCAAGCTGCCGGTCGAAATCGCACATCCCCGTAATCCCGGAAAAAGATTCTTTCATTTTCGCAAACATCTTCCCGGGATAAATATGATCAACATTGGTAATAAGAAAGGACTCTCCGGAAAACTCCCCCACCCCTCGAAGCATGGTAAAGATATTCCCCTTCAGATAGTCCGGATTCTCTATAACGCGCACATTCGAATATTGACCACTGTTCACGTGATCCCTGAGATCTTCATAATGGAATCCACCCACAATAATAATTTCGTCGAAAAGATCAATCTCAAAAAAATCAAGGAGGTAGTCTATCATTTTCTTTCCCTTCACGGGAACCATCCCTTTTGTCCTGGCCTTTGTTACTTCGCCAAGCCTGCTTCCTGTTCCTGCCGCCAGTACTACTGCTTTCATAATTCTAATAGCTCCTTCATTGATTCTATTGTAACTATATCTTTTTCCACTTTTTGAAAATCTTCACGCCTGAAGGTTCCGCATATGCCCACGAATTTTATTCCGTAGCCGAAAGCTTTTTCCGCGTCCTTTAATGAATCGCCAACAAAGGTTAGATCTTCTTTGGTGAGTGAATACTTTTTCAGGACAAAATCGAAATGATCTTTTCCCTTTTCAAATCCATCTCTAAAACCGAGCACAACGTCGAACTCCAGGTCATCTTTTGAGACAAACTCATCAATGAGTTCCTGGAAATTATTCGACGCCACTCCAATGACTGCTCCCCGTGAACGAAGCTCCCGAAGGGTATTTTTCACCTCTTCGGTAAACCGGGCATTCAAAAACCCCTCTATTTTAGTGCTTTCAAAAATCTCGGCCTTTTTTTTATTGGTGGGATCTCCGGGTACTATTATTTCCAGCTGCTGGAAAAAGGGCGCTCCCGACGTTTCCAGGTATTTGGCCCGTGCCTCATGAAAACTGATATTTGGATGATATTCGTTTATTACTCGTGCCGCAATGTCGGCAAATCCGCCCATTGTGTCCACCAGGGTTCCGTCGAAATCAAATAGATACGCCTTTTGTCTTCCCATCCTGCTCCCTATTAAAGCCTTATTTTAGAAAAAAACTCCATATACTAATTATTATCTTCTATATAATAATACAAAACAATAAACTCAAGTCTATTTATATTATCTATTCTGTCAAAAATAATTTTGATTATTTCCCGGGAAAATTAGTATTCGCTATTAATCAGCTTACAAAAACCAAATTCAACAGCGTAAATTAAAACAGGCAAATTTTTTTTTAAAAAGTAGAGCAAACCCCTAAACATAGGGGAATTCCCCCAAAACCTGAAACTTAATTCACAGATCTCAAGGGAATTCCCCTACTTTTTAAAAATAAAAATAAAAAAATGCGTAAAAACATTGACAGTACAGGTGCACCTTCTCAATGTGACACAAACGGCCAGGTTAAACTTACTTTGCCAGGGCAAAACATAAACACTATCAAATTAGTGCTTACTTAAACAGTGTTGTCGAACAATATTTGGTCTAAAGGAGACCGGGGAAAATGTTTCAGGAATCAACTGCTGCAAAAAGGCAGAAAAATTTCACCACAAAGCAGTGAATCATTTCACAGCTTTAAAACAGCACTCTCTTTTTTGCAAAAAAAAAGAAAAAATTTGCAAAAAAGTATTGACAACATCGGGTACATTTAAAAAATGTCCACACCGTAATCGGCGATAACTTTTAAGAATGCATAAAAAGTATCGATCAAGTTAAGGAGTTTCAAAGGAATTCTCCCGGCATTAAGGGATATGCAAAGGGAGGAATTAGAAATCTATCAAAACAATACCAAACCTAATTCCGGTTGTAAGATAAGCCGGGAAGGGAGACAAAACATGAATAAAGGATTAAACGTACATGACACAACCGAAACTATGAGTGGAGTCGGCAGCTCAATTCTCGAGAGACCCTCTATGCCGGAGAATGCATTACCAATGCAGAACAAAAGAGCTTTTTATTCACCTACGCAGAATAACAATAAATCTTACCTGTTCCTGTTCTCTGCCGACAATAAAGAGAAACTAAAAAGATACGCCGGGGGGATGATCTGTTTTTTAGAAACCAAATTCTTCGCGCAAATGGACGAACCCGCCGAACAGGTTCTTACCAACCTTTCCTATATTTTCCAAACCGGCTGCGACGCCAAAGACGAACGATTGGCTCTCATCGTTTCAAATGCCAATGAATTATTTGAAAAGTTAACCGCCTATTGCGAAGGAAAGACCGCGATAAAAAATCTTTACACGAACAATGTCGCGTCAAATGGTCTTTACACACAACTCCTCGTTGCCGGTCAATCCGGTACGGAATTCATCAATTCCATCTTTAGACGCGGGGAATGCGATAAACTGGCCCTGCTCTGGACTTCGGGTGTTGAAATAGACTGGCACAAGCTATATACCGAGAATGATTTCAGTGAAATCAAATCTTCAAAAAATTCGCTTCCGGAAAACCCCTTCGATAAAAAAACTGAAAAAGTAATTCCGAAAATGAGTACGGCACGCGAAGCAACAGAAGAGAAACCTGAACCTGCTGTTTCAAACCGCGCAGAACCCATGAGCAACGATATTGTTCGTGATTTACAAAAGATCTACGCGGAAATATTCGCTACTGATGTTGACGAGATTGTTATTGATGAAAGCTTCTTCGATATGGGCGGCACTTCAATGGACGCGGTTCAGCTCATCAATGAAATTGAAACTCTCTACGTTACCATTACTATAGAAGAGCTGTTTATGTATCCTTCTGTTGCGTTAATGGCTGAATATATTGCCGATCGCTCTGGCATTATAACAATAACCACACAAGAAACAAAACAAGAAGAAGAAAAACAAAAAGAAGAAAGTCATGCCGATAATAACCTCGACAGAGAACTCACTAACAACACGACCAGTGATACCGTTCCGGAACTGCAAGAAATCTTCGCGGAAATATTCGCGATGGATGCCCATGAGATTGTCATTGATGAAAGCTTCTTCGACATGGGCGGTACCTCAATGGACGCGGTCCAACTCATCAATGAAATTGAAACACAGTATATTCCTTTCACCATAGAAGATCTGTTCCAGTACCCTTCTGTCGCGTTAATGGCTGAATACCTTGACGTACAGTTAAGCCATACTACAGTTACCAATACAGAACCAGGATTTGTTTCCGGTAAAGATATCTGGATCACAAACAATCTCCCTGCTGCTCACGAAAAACTCACCTCCCATTTATCCTATTAAAAGCCTGTGGGATAGGGAGAATTCCCGTTTCTACAGGCAAACAAATCAACATGGTACGTTCCTTTTAGTGTGACGCCTTACCGCTCCGGATGACTCTCCGGGTGGTCCGCGCGCTGGGATGCATATAATGTGCCTAAAAAACAAGACAAAATTTTTAAAAAATGAAGGTGAATTTCTTCTTGAAATAAATCCAAGAAGGAGGATAATAAAAGGATCCACTATAGCTTTAATACTATAAATAATATAAAGAGATGTATCTATCATGAAAAAAGATAGTGAACAAAAACCAAATCAGTATAACGCGGATAGTTCCGATATCGCGATTATCGGCATATCATGCCGGGTTCCCGGCGCTGAGAACTACTCCGAGTTCTGGCAAAACCTGGATAAGGGCATCAATTCTATTTCCGAAATTGATGAATCTCGGATGAAGCTCGATTCGTTCTTTTCCCCTGACTATTCAGATCCAAACAAATCTCATTCCAAATGGGGCGGATTTCTGAAAAACATTGACGCCTTTGATAATAAATTCTTTCAAATATCCCCGGCTGAGGCCAAGAACATGGACCCACAGCAGAGAATACTTCTGGAAGAGACCTGGAAGTGTATTGAAGACGCGGGCATTTCTCAAAACAGCTTATCCGCTTCCAGAACAGATGTCTATATCGGTTTTATGGCTACTGATTATAAACAGTTGTCGGTTGACGATTCATTTGAGGTCAATCAATATTCTTGCTCCGGCAGCTATTCCAGTATTCTGGCCAACAGGATATCCTTCTATTTTGGGCTCACCGGCTTCAGCAAAGCAATTGACACCGCCTGTTCCGCATCCATGGCCGCAATATATGACGCGGTAAACACGCTGCAAACACAAAATAGTGATTACGCGTTTGTCGGCGGCGTTAACATGATATTGCATCCTTATAAATATATTTCATTTTCTAAAGCACGCATGTTAAGTCCCGACGGACAATGCAAAACCTTTGATAAAGACGCGAACGGATATGTCCCCGGAGAAGGAGTCGCGGTTATCCTGCTGCAGCCGCTTAAAAAGGCATTGGATGAAAAAAACAACATTTATGGAGTTATTAAAGGATCGGCCGTCAACCATGTGGGTAGAGCCAGACACCTGAGCGCTCCTACTGTCAAATCCCAAAAAGAGCTTCTTTTGTCTGCCTTTAACAACGCGAATATTGATCCCGGCAAGCTGAGTTATATTGAAGCTCATGGCACCGGAACCTCCCTGGGAGACCCTATAGAAATTGAAGCTTTAAGCACGGCATTCAGGGAACATACGGAAAAAAAACAATTTTGCAAGATTGGTTCCGCTAAAAGCAACATCGGTCACCTGGAAGGTGCCGCTGGAATTGCCGGTGTAATAAAAGTTTTAATGATGATGAAGAACCGGCACATACCCGCCAGTTTAAACATTAGCAATTATAACCCACTGATTAACTGGGAGAGTACCCCCTTCGTTATTGCAACTGAAGGAGCTGATTGGACTTCGGATGAACCACTTCTTGCGGGTGTGAGCTCTTTCGGATTTGGCGGCGTAAATGGACATGTTGTATTGGAAAGTTTTCAATACCCGGTTGAAACTGAAGAGACAAACGGGATAAGCTTACCGTTTATTTTATCCGCGAAGTCAGCTTTTAGTCTTGAACAGGTGATAAAAAGATGGAAAGCCTTTGTTAACTCCGATGAATTTAGCCGGATGAAATTGAAAGATATTTGCGGCACCCTGACTCATGGAAGAACTCCTCTGAAATTCCGTATTGCCGGAGTGGTGAGTTCAAAAGAAGACATAAAGAGTATTTTACATGAAACTGACTTGCCGGTTCAAGGTTCCACTCTTAAAAAAACAGCACTTTTAATAGGTCAATATACAGACCGTGACATTTCTGTTTCTTCATTATGCAGCCGGTTCCCGTTTTTAAATGATTATATCACCCCTATCCTGGATGTCATTGAGAAGCACACAGGGAAGCGGGAGATCTGTAACACAAACGATTCTCTTAATGAATTTATCGGACTATATATTACATCACAACTGCTTTTATCTCCCGGATTAGAGCCAGACCTGGTTGCGGGCCATGGGACCGGGGCTCTCGTGAGTTATGCCCTGTCCGGTGCTTTACCTGTTGAACAGGTTGTCGATTCTTTCTTTAATAAAGAACCAGGTTCGTCCCTGGAACCGGTTCGGCCGCTTGTGCCCCTGTTAAACCCTATAACAGGAGAGATTGAATATCCGCATAAATTTGATGCTGAGTATGTTGAATCATTGATTTCAGAATCGAAGGTCGATGCCGCTACATACGAGGAATACTTTAAAAAAGCAAGAACCCTATTTGAAAGCCAGTTTACATTTAAAAATTACCTGCTCAAGTGGAATAGAGCTCTTCAGCAGGTTGATCTCTCTGCTGAAAAATTGTTCCGGGAAAACGGTAATGAGAACAAGAGTGCCTATAAACTCCTTTTAATGGTTATGATTTTCTCCGCGCTGCGCCTTCTCTATGAAAAGTGGGATTTGGAAGAACATTTTCCTGAAAATAAAACACCCTTTTATGATCTTGTGAATCTTATTGTGGATGAAGTCATAACGAACGATGAATTTGTTGCTGTGCTGGCGGCAAGGGTGCCGGACTATGGAAAAATAGCCGGATCAATGAACACAAGACAAAAAAAAATAAAGCACCCATACCAGGCTCCTGACAGGCTAAATAAATTGGGCTCCATCAATAACGCTGGACGTTGGATTGACGTCAACCCCGAATTGCTGAAATCATATACTGTAATACAGACAGGTAGTACTAATCCCGGTATACAAAATAGTGTACAGATAGAGATCGATGAAAATATAAATCCCGGTTTATTAAAGAGCATGGTGAATCTCTGGCTTCTTGGAGCTGATATTCAGTGGGATAAAATTATCAGTGACGGTTCTTTTTATAAAAAGCCTCTGCCTGTGTATCAGTTTAACAGGGGGGCTTTCTGGCTTGAAAAAGCAAAAAATTTGGAGGGCAAAAAAAACATGGAAAAAATCACCGATTCAAATGAAATAGATGAGATGAAAAAAATGAATAATCATGGAGAAACACAAGATATGAAAATCGAACTTATAAAAGAACTCAAAAGCGAAATCATTGCAGAGCTTAAAGCAGAGCTTAAAGCGGGACTTAAAGAAAATATAAAAGAAGATTCAATAGAAATTAAAACAGAGATAACAAGACAAAATGAAGCAGAAGCAGAAACAACAATAGAATGTCATCCCTTATCCGCAGGGCAGAAAGACCTCTGGATGATTTATAAAATCTCCCCTGAAAATTATGCTTATAATGTTTCAAATATTTTCCGTGTTAATGACAAACTCAATATAGAAGCACTAAGAAAAGCATACAAACAGTTAATTCTTCGTCATCCTGTCCTCAGAACCAGGTTCATAGAGTTAAACAATACGCCAGTTCAAGAAATCAATCCAGAAGCGAAATTATTTTTTCAACACAAAGAAATTGCAACAAAAACGGAAGACGACCTGATTGATTTTCTCAAGCCACTTGCACGGGAACCGTTTAACCTTGAGGAAGGTCCTTTGGTTCGTCTTCATGTATTTACTGACTCATCTCTTCCAAACAGTTCGAATATTATTTTAATAACATTCCACCATATCATTTATGATGGAACATCAATACTTACTCTGGTTGAGGACATGCGAAGCTATTATCTGGCGGAAGTACGGGGAAAAACGCCCCCCTTACCACCTCTGGAAACCACTTATGAAGATTTTGTCACTTGGCAGGAAGATATGTTAAGCAGTGCTGAAGGCAAAAAACACAAAGATTACTGGCTTAATAAACTATCCGGAGAATTGCCGGTACTGGAGCTTCCAACTGATAATCCGGCATCAAAGGCCCGTGATTACATAGGAGAAACCTTCATAAGCGAAATTTCCGAAGAGGAAACAAACCAGCTAAAGAAACTGGCCTGGAGTGAAAAGGTATTTCTATATCCCCTTATGTTGAGCGCCTATACAATTCTCCTCCATAGATATTCCGGACAAGATGATATACTTGTTGGTTCCCCAGTCTCCGGTCGACCAGGGAAAAAATTCAATAAACTCATGGGATTCTTTGTAAACATGGTAGTTCTACGAATGAATTGCAATGACAATATGACTTTCAGAGAATTTCTACGCCAGGTTCAGAATACGGTTTCGGAAGCTCTGACCCATGGAGATTACCCTCTTCATGAACTTACAAAGGATTTAAAAGGTAGCCGTGATAGTGGACTATTATTTGACGCGGCATTTTTATTCCAGAATTACATTACAGGCAGCAACATAGAAAAATCAGGTATTGAACTGGACTTTAGACTTCACCAAAACGGTTATTTTAATTTTAACCTGGAAATAATTGAGCACGACAACAAATGTTTACTATTTTTTAAATATAACTCTGACCTTTATGGTCAAGAGACCATTGCAAGAATATCTGACCAGTATAAAGAGATCCTTAACTCAATAAAATTAAATGTGGAACAAAAAATTTCAGAAATCAATTTAATTCCCGCTTCAGAAAAAGAAAAATTACTATTTCACTTTAATAATAACAGCCTAACATATCCTAAGAACAAAACTATGAATGAGTTATTCCAAGAACAGGCAGAAAAAACTCCTACAAATACAGCATTAGTATATGAAAATACACAATTATCCTACCGGGAACTTAATGAAAAGGCAAACCAGGCGGGTCATGAATTAAGGAACAGGGGAGTAAAAGCGGATACTGTAGTTGGCATTATGCTGGACCGTTCTGTGGAAATGATAACAGGAATTTTATCAATTATAAAGGCTGGTGGCGCATACCTTCCAATCCCCGTAGATTACCCCGAAGACAGAATCAGTTATTTAGTTGAAAACAGTGGACTTTCCATAATTCTTTCCAATGGAAATATTAAAAATATGCTGGATGCGAGTCTAAGGAATGAAAAGGTTGATATAATTGATATTAAAGATCCATCACTATATCAAAACCCAAAAACAAATCCTGAAATTGTTACTATGCCCGAAAACCTTGCCTATGTTATTTACACTTCAGGGTCAACAGGAAAGCCTAAGGGAGTAATGGTAGAGCAACAGAATGTTGTTAACCTGGTCTTTGGATTACATGAGAGGATATATAAGAAGTACCATGAAAATTTAAACGTCGCACTGGTAGCACCTTACTTTTTTGATCCATCAGTACAACAGATTTTTGCCGCTTTATTATTAGGACATGCTTTACATGTTGTACCGGAAGAGAGCAGGATAGAGGGAGATTCTTTATTGCGATATCTAAAAAAGCACAAAATAGAAATTTCAGATGGCACTCCAATTCACATACAACTTCTCCAGGAAAGTATGACCAGGAGCAATACCACCTGCAATGTAAAACATTTCATAATCGGTGGAGAGGCTCTACATCGAGATGTGGTTGAACGTTTTTTTAACAATTACCAAGAAAATAATCCCGTAATTACTAATATATATGGCCCAACCGAATGCTGTGTTGATTCAACATCGTATGAAGTTACGATAAATACCATTGATGATTATAGCAATATTCCAATAGGCAAACCAATGCCGAATGAACAAGTCTATATCCTGGATAAAAATAAGCAACTCACACCACTTGGGGTTCCGGGAGAACTTCATATTAGTGGTGATGGCGTATCGAGAGGGTATCTTAACAAGCCGGAACTAACAAAAGCAAGTTTTATAGATGATCCCTTTAATAAAGAAAGAAGGATGTACAGTACCGGTGATCGCGTCCGATGGACCCCCGATGGAAATATTGAATTTCTTGAACGAATAGATCATCAAGTAAAGATTAGAGGATTCAGAATTGAACTGGGAGAGATAGAAAAAACACTTTACGATTTCGAAAGACATACAGATTATATGGATAATGTTGATCCCGAAATGCTCCCAACAAAACTTGCAAATCTAAAACGTTGCACTAAATGCCTTATTTCAGAAAATTATCCTGGTGTAGAATTTGATGAAGATGGAGTATGTAATTTTTGTCATGAGTTTGAGGAGTACGAGACTCACGCACAGGCTTATTTTCAAAATATTGATGACCTGAAGGCATTGATTGGTGGAGCCCAAAAAGCCAAGAAAAACGATTCGGAGTATGACTGCCTGCTACTTTTCAGTGGTGGAAAAGACAGTTCCTATGTACTATACCGACTGGTTGAACTTGGGCTAAAAGTACTGGCTTTTACCTTTGACAATGGGTACATTTCAGATATGGCTTTTGAAAATATTGAGAGAATTACTTCGAAACTTGGTGTTGATAGTGTTATTTCTGACGCAAAAAAAATGAATGATATTTTTGTGGAAAGTTTAAATTTGGATCAAACAGTTTGCAACGGCTGTTTTAAAGCTCTTACAACAATCGGTATGGAAGTTGCTCTTGAAAAAAATATCAACATGATATTTACCGGATTATCAAGAGGCCAAATTTTCGATACGAAGCTTCATGGATTACTCAAACAAAAAACTTATGATATTAAAGAGATAGAGGAGAAACTTCTTCTTTTTAGAAAACTATACCACTCTACCGGTGATAGAATAGTTGAACTTTTGGATGTTGAGTTTGAAAATGACACTATGGACAATATTCATTTTATAGACTTTTTCAGATATGAAAATGTCTCGGTGAATGCAGTAAAAGAATACTTGAAAAAAACAGATGAATATTGGAACCAGCCATTAGATACCGGTTTTTGTTCAACAAACTGTATCATCAATGATGTGGGAATCTATGTGCATTCAAGGGATCTCGAATACCACAATTACGAAGGACCGTTAAGCTGGGATATTCGTCTCGGTGTTAGTACACGAGAAGGGGTTATTGATGAAGTTGGTTTTCACAGCGAGATTGATAGGGTTGGCACTATTCTTGATGAAATAGGATACCTGACACCCCCGATTAAAGATGTTGTTGTAATCGACAGAGAGGACAATAACGGCAGCAAATCTCTTTGCGCGTATTTCACTTCAGATAAAGAAGTTACAACACTCAAACTCAGAGAATACTTATTGCAGAAGCTGCCCGACTATATGGTTCCAAACTATTTTGTACAAGTTGATACAATTCCTATGACTCAAAACGGAAAAGTAGACCGGAAAGCCTTACCCGACCCTAAAGATTTTGCAATAAATAAGGGATCCGAATATATTTCACCAAGAAATGAAACTGAAAAACAATTGGCCCATATATGGTCAGAAGTACTCGGTGTTGAAGGAATTGGAATTGATGATAATTTTTTTGAAATGGGTGGAGATTCCATCCTGGCTATTAAGGTCATACAAAAAATCAATAGCGGATTCAATATTGAAGTTCCAATTTCAGCGATAATGAGAAATTCTACTATCAGGGGGCTTGCTGAACTCAGTGACTTTGAAGGATCAGTTGTCCCCATAGTGGACACGGAACAGGATAAAAGTAGTAAGAAAGCTGAAATGGACAAGTATGAAATGATCCTTATAAAAAGAGGCGAAGGAGAAGGTGAGCCCAAAAATTGTTTCTTTATACATACGGGTTTTGGTAATGTTACCCCCTACCTGTTGCTCAGCGAAAAACTGGATCCGGAAATTACCTGTTGGGGATTTTTAGCAGACAAAGAATATATTGCGTATAATCGCATAATTTTTGAAAATATAGCAGAAACATATATAAAAAAAATTCGGGAAAAACAACCGAAAGGACCGTATAACATTAGCGGATACTGCCTTGCCGCGACTATTGCATTTGAAATAGCACGACAACTGGAAGCGGCTGGGGAAGAGGTTAGTAACTTGGTGTTAATCAGCGCTGGGGCTCCACAGAAAGATTTTTGGTCTACTCAGAACATTTTCGATAAAATGTCTTCTCTATTGAAAGATTTAAAAGCAGACAAAATTTCATTAGAATATGCGATAGAAAATATGCCATATTCAATTACTGTTGGATTTCCAGATATTGAAAAAATAGACAAAGAAATTTTCATCAAAGAACTTATGTTTATTGAAAATATCCAGAATGGACGTGAGAACTATTTTCCAAAAACAAAGCTCAAAACCGAACCTTTTTATATCAAAGCAGAAGAAAGAGATTTCAATGAAAGTCATTGGCTGCACTTTTGCAAGAATGGAATTAAATTTCAATCTTTTGAGGGAAACCATGAAAGCATTTTCCAGGAACCAATTGTAGATAAAATCGCGTCAGTAGTTGGTCCTATGCTAACAGCAAAAAGTTAAGCTATTCAACGGGAGCTGCTTGCCACAATAGGAAGCATGGTATACATGATGCAGCTTCTCATTAAAAGTTAGATTACATAATATCCCCCATTCCTGCGCTTAATAATCCAGAAAGATGTAGGCAATGGGGGGAAACTGCATAGAGAACATTATATGGATAACAATAAAACCGGAAAAAACAACATCTTCGAAGGAAAAATCCTACCAACAACAATGAAACTTGCCATGCCAATAGCAGCAAGCAACTTCCTCATGTTCCTCTATTTTATCGCCGATACGATCTTCATATCCCGGATAGACACCACTTCTACTGCCATATTAAGCGGCGTAGGACTCATCTTCCCTATCTACATGATATTCCTGGCACTCCGGAACGGTATTACCTTTGGTGTAGGAACATTCGTTGCCCGGGGAATCGGGGAAAAAAACAGTTCTGCCATTAATAAAGCAGCAGATTCGGGCTTTGTTCTTTCTTTAATCCTTTCACTACTATTGGTATGCGGCGGTTATTTTTTTGGCCGGGACATGATCTCCCTGCTTGCGGGATCAAAATTATCGGGAGAAGCGGTGGAGCATGGTATTAATTATCTATATTATTACCTGCCGGGAATGGGAATTCTACTCCTGGAATCGGTACTGTTTGGCGTTCTTCAGGGAGAAGGCCTCATGAAGTATGCCGCCTGGGGATACGCCATTACGTTTATTCTGAATATTATCCTTGATCCTATTCTAATATTTACGTTTAATATGGGCGTAGCAGGGGCGTCACTGGCAACAACAATTTCAATCGCTATATCGGCCCTGTACTTAATTTCGGTTATTTTTAGGAATAAATCATCCGTTAAAATAAACTGGAATATATTAAATGCGCAGAAAAAAATTGTTTATGAGATCACCCGGATTGGGCTATCCAACGCCGTTGGTTTCTTATGCATATCCGTTACAATTATATTTTTAAATAAAATAGTCAGTTCCATAGGAGAAGCGGAGATGAACGCCTGGATAATCTGCCTCAGGGCAGACAACCTGCTCCTCCTTCCGTCCCAGACCATTTCAGCCGTAACAATGACCATGATCGGGCAAAATTACGGGAAGAAGAATTTAAAGCGGGTATGGGATATCTACCGGCGTCATATTCTCTATTGTGTCGTTGCGATATTTTTCCTTGCGGTTATATATATCACCCTGATTGCTCCCTTCTTGATCAGCATATTGACAAATGTGCAGGCCGTTATAGACGGAGCGATGCTCCAGGTAAAGGTACTATCGTTTATGTATCTCACCAGCGCCTTTGTGTTTGTCTCGCTTTCGGCTTTCCTTGCAACGGGTCGGCCCATACCGCCGATTCTTATTAATGTAGCGAGAACGGCGCTTTTTATTGTGCCGCCGGCTTTTTTGCTTGTCTATGTATTTAACATGGGCATGATTGGGGTCTTTGCAAGTCTTGGTTTTGGCAACCTCCTCTTAATGATTCTCTGCTGGTTCTGGACCAATCATCATTTGAAAAACCTGGAATATAAAGAGCTGGTGTAGCTTACCCAATTACTCCATTCTCTTTGAGAGCCTTTATCGCATCCGGCGAATACCCGTTTTGTTCCAGGATCTCATAATTATGATACCCCGCAGAAACACCTGCTGTTTCCGCGAAGTAATGACCCGACTCAAATTTGATAGGGTTCCCCAGCTGCCGGAGCGGCGAGCCTTTCATGGAATCAACAGTCACGATCATCTCGCGCTCCGAAAAAGGGGCGTTTTTAACAGCTTCCTCCAGGGTCCGCACCGGCTCAACGCAGGCATCGGTATTTGAAAAAAGGGCGTGCCACTCTTCCAGGGTTTTTGTTTCAATAACCGAAGCGATGCGCTTCTTAACACCGGAATTCCCAACTCCCTCTTCCGCCAGCTCGGGACAGCCGATTATATCACAGAAACGGTTAAAAAATTTTGGTTCAATTGGCCCTGCGGAAAGATATCTTCCATCGGCAGTACGGTAGTAATCATAAAGGGCTCCGCCATTCAAGAGTTCGGCCTCGGCTTCCGGCTCCTTGCCTCCTTCAAGAAAAGCGGCAGAGGAAAAAACAGTCATGGCAAAGGCAGCGTCTGTTATGGAGACGTCAATGTAATCACCAAGACCTGTATTCAAGCGCTTAATATAGGCAGCCTGCACGCCAATTACCAGGTTCTTGGACCCGCCGGCAATGTCGGCCACCTGCAAGCCCGATAATGTTGGTCCGCTTGCGGTCCTGCCGGAATAGGAATCCAGGCCGGAAAGAGCCATATAATTAATATCATGCCCCGCCCGGGAAGCGTAGGAGCCAGTTTGACCGTAGCCCGTAAGTGAGCAATAGATAAGACTGGTGTTTATCTTTTTTAGCGTATTGTATCCAAGGCCAAATTTTTCCATTACACCGGGGCGAAACTGTTCAATAACAATATCATATTCTTTAACCAGGCAGTAAATTATTTCCCGTGCTTCCTCGCGTTTCAGGTTTATGGTAAAAGATTTTTTTCCCCTGTTCACGTGAGCGTAAACCGCAGAAACATTGTCAACGAGAGGCGGAACAAAGCGCATCATGTCCTGTTGGGTTGAGTTTTCAACCTTGATGATTTCCGCCCCCATATCGGCAAGGAGCATGGAGCCATAGGGGCCCGGCAGCAGGTAGGTAAAATCAAGTATTTTCATTCCATGCAGAGGCTTTTTCATCTATTTCTCCGGTTTCTTATTATTCAGTATAATTCCATACTTTATAGCACGCTGAAAATTGAGCAAGTAAAATCCGAACAAAATCTTTGACTTTGAGAAGTTCGATTAATTTAATTGACAAAAAACCTTATTTCAAAACAGAATTGATTCATTTCATATTCGGGGGCATGCCATGCGAAGGACTAGATTATTTGTTACGATTATTATCATGCTGTACAGTATTTCATGCGATCCTGCTCAGCAAGAAGAAGAATTCATATACGAAAAGCCCATGATTCCTTCGGCGGGGCTCCTGGCACGCTGCCCGGTTTCAGACGGATTTGATTTCCCTGTTGGCCCCCCAAACGCAAAGGGCTATTACAATGCCCAGCGCTTTGGCAAAAACACGCACCTGGGTGAAGACTGGAACGGTGTAGGCGGCGGCAATACCGATCTTGGGGACCCGGTTTACGCTCCAGCCAACGGTATTGTTCTCTTTGCCCGGGACATAAAAATTGGCTGGGGGAATGTGGTTAGAATTATCCATAATGTGGGAAGTAAAAAAAAGCCGCGATATGTAGAATCTCTCTATGGTCACATGGAAAATCTCAGGATTAAAAAAAATTCTATTGTAAGACGGGGCCAGCAGCTTGGAACAATCGGCAACCTGGACGGGTATTATGCGGCCCATCTCCATTTTGAGATCCGGGAAACCCCGGGGCTTCCCATTATGCTTGGGTATTCCACGCAAAACAAGGGGTTTGTCTCTCCTACACGGTTTATCAAGAAACACCGTCCCCGGAGGACGCGAACAAAAAAAGGCCGGAAGTAAAAACTTCCGGCCATGAGTCAAATAGCTTTATATATAGACAGAGAATTTTACTCGCCTTTAAATTCGGGATCTCTTTTCTGAGCAAAGGCAGTCATCCCTTCCATCATATCCTTTGTAGAGAAAAGTTTTCCCAGCTCCTCACGCTCAGCTTTCAGATGCTGCTCAGGAGACATGCTCTCACTCATTGACATTATTTTAAGCAATGCGCGAACAGAAAGAGGCGGCCGCTTGGAAAGCTGCCCGGCAAACTCAAGCGCTTCTCCCATAACAGCCCCTTCCTCACAGAGCCTGTTAACAAGGCCCATCTCCTCTGCTTCATCCGATTCGATCTGTTTTCCCAATACCATGTATTCAAGGGCCTTTGCCCTGCCGATTAACCTGGGCAGACGCAGCGTGCCGCCATATCCCGGCATTATTCCCAGGTTTGTTTCGGTTAAACCAATACGGGCTCCTTTCTTAAGAAACCTGAAATGACAGGCCATGGCAAGCTCACACCCGCCGCCCAGAGCATGACCGTTAAGCGCGGCAATTACGGGCTTGGGAAAATCTTCTATTTTGTTCCATACATCCTGGCCTCTTTTCAAGAAGTCCACAGGACTAAAGTCTCCCATACCGCTCGACAGATCGGCACCGGCACAAAAAATCTTTTCACCGGAACCGGTAATAACTATTGCCCGGATCGAAGGATCCTTCTCACAGGAGTCCAGAATCTTTCGAAATCCCTCAATCACATCAGGACTCAATTGATTAGCTTTTGGTTTGTTTATTGTAATAATCCCTACATTTTCTTTTGTTTCAAATAAAATGGAATCAGACATATACTCCTCCTACGCACCCATTGATTTAAATGAACCGTCTGTTATTTCCGGTTCCGGTTTTAGAAAATCCAGACCAAACCGTTCGGACAAATAGTTTAGTGAATCGGCTATTTGCTCTGGCTGCATACCGGAAGCCATTGCAAAAGGACCGGCAAAAGCATTCATTCCGTACTTAACAGCACTATCGATATCAGCGACTGATTCGGCCAGCCCCTCTTTATAGACTTTGACCGCTTCATTGATCTGGACAGAAAGAAAGTGAACCGGAGTAATGTCGGTAGTTTCTTTCGAGGTATCAATTATCGCTTTGCCTTCGGCCCACTCATAAATCCCTTTCCCGGTCTTTTTCCCCAGCTCATTTTTTTCTATTTTACTGCTTAAATAGCTGCCGGCTTTGTACTGCGGTGACAGGGTTTCTGCGTAATAATCAAGAGTATGCGTAAAAACATCGAGCCCAACAAAATCGGCCACTTCAAAAGGCGCCATCTTTACGCCAACTTTTTTCATCACCGCGTCCAGTTCGGCCGGCTTAATCTTATCTTCATCTAAAATAGCGCTGAGAAGAGCCTGGTTGGGCGCGCTGATCCTGTTTACAATAAAGCCGGGACGGTCTTTAAGGACTTTTACGGGAATCTTATTATATTTTTTTGAAACCTCGCAGAGCAAGTCGGCTGTTTCATCACTGGTTTTATCGCCATAAATAATTTCTACCAGTTTCATTCTGTTTACGGGATTAAAAAAATGCATGCCCACAAAACGTGTTGGATCTTCAACAACAGCACCAATTTCCGAAATACTCATGGTTGAGGTGTTAGTCGCCAGCAAGGCATCAGCCGGGGCTGCGTCGGAAATATTTTTAAAAACAGTTTTTTTCAAATCCATAATCTCAGGAACTGCTTCAATAACGATCTGGGCATCCTGTACAGCCTCTTTAAGATCGGTTGTTGTTGTAAGCAGGTTATTAAGGACATTATCCATATCGTCCTGGGTCATCTTTTCCTTACCCACCAGGAATTTCAGACTATCGGCAATCTTCCCAACGCCCTTGTCGAGAAACTCCTGCTTAATGTCATTCATCACTACGGAAAATCCGGCAACCGCGCATACCTGGGCAATGCCATGCCCCATATCACCGGACCCAATAATGGCAATTTTTTTTACGTCATTGATGTTCATAATAAACTCCTTCTATTTTATTTATTTATTTTAATCTCTTTATACGGCAAAATCTAAAACAGAAAACATGTTCAAGTTTTTTTGCCGCCGAGGCGGTTTTAAAGACGTTGCATGCAACGCCTCTCCGGGCCACCGATTACCTTACTTAAGCTCTTTACTCGACATTTCAAGCACATTCCGCGCGACAATGAGGTGCTGAATTTGTCCGGTCCCTTCAAAAATATCCATGATCTTGCTGTCGCGCATCCATTTTTCCGGTAAATGGTCCCGGGAAAAACCT
>JAAENB010000666.1 GCA_024224995.1 bacterium
ATGGCGGCCATGCGCCTGCCGGCGCACGAGGGGCAAAAGCCTCGGCCCTTGCAGGAAAATGGGATGAGCTGATCGAAGAGGCAGGTGGGGCAGCGCAGGCGAGCGAAGCCGAAGGTGGGGTCTCCGCAACGGACGAAAGCGAGTAGTTCGCTGGTGATGTGGGCGGGCAGGGAGCGCGGGGTGCCGGAGCCTTCGGAGCGATCTAGGAAGGTGCGCAGGTGGGTGCGCAGGATCTGCTTGAGGGGGCCGGACTGGGATTGAGCACGCCGGACTCGGGGGGGCGGATGGGCTGGGTTGGCGAGTGGACTCACCCATTAGAGACCGGGTGTGGCTCCTTGGGTGGCAGGTTGATTGAGTTACTTCTGGGGGCTGCGCATGGCTGAGTCCAGGTTTGGTTGCGTCATGCGATTGGTGAAGTTGGTGTTTGGGGGGGCGCTGATCCAATGCGCGAGGATGCGGATCGCCCCGGGGGGTATGAACCCTGCTATTGCCGGGTCCTTGCTG
>JAAENB010000667.1 GCA_024224995.1 bacterium
ACTGCCTGTAATGCCGATAGCAAGAAAGGAGTGATGCAGAGCCCGGTTCCGGGATCAACGCTCTCTTCAACGACAGAAACCTTTACCTGGAATAATCCGGGCGTTGAAGAGTTCTGGCTGTGGGTTGGAACAACACCGGGTGGTAAGGAGATATACAGTGACGGGCAGGAAACAAACACGTCACGAGAAATTTCCAATCTTCCCGGTGACGGGACAACAGTATATGTGCGCTTGCACTCCATGGTGAATGGAGAATGGCTCTTTAATGATTACACCTATACTGCTTATAGCGACGTTTTAGTTCCATTGGCAACCATTAATAATACCGTGATTACGTCCTTGACATTGGATCGCTCTTTACCTCAGGATCATGATGATCGGTTTCTTTATTTTGCTTCAAGAAATGGAAAATTTTCTAAAGTATCCATAAAAGATCCCACAGCTACCGGTGTGGCTTCCACTACATTAGGAAATTGCGGAATTGGAAACCATGTCTTTTCTGTAGATCTTTTGGGGGAATATTTATTTTTCACTGTCTACCGGGGTTATATGCAATCCGGAAATGGTGTTTTTAGCCTGGAAACAAATGAGGTCAGATCCAATTTGTATTGGGGTGGTCTGGACTGGAACACTACTATTATGGCCGCAGAGGAAGGTAACGAAATCTTCATTTATTGGGGTGAATATGGAAATAATTCAAATGGGTTTTTTAAGCGAAATCTGAAGCAACAATCTGTTATGCACTCAGGTGGATTAACCTTATATGGAAATGAACCCACGGATGGCAAGCGTCCGACATGTCGGCCTATAGAAATATTTTGTATGGATGATACATATGCCTATATTGCTCACCATACCAGCTCTTCTCGGAATATTATCAGGCGAGTAAACAGGAATAATTTCTCAAGTGATGTTATCTTTGAAGACACCGGTGATTTCCCTAAGGTGTTTAACCTCACAGTGGATGATACGTATGTCTATTTTCTTGTTCATGGTTCGAATTCGGAAACCAAAGGTAAGGTATGCCGGATAGATAAATCTCTTATCGATCAAACTCCTGAGTCTTCTTCGTTTAAGGTGTTAGTGGATGCAACCGATTCCAATCAACCTGTTGGTGTCCTGGAAGATGGTGCGTGGATATACTATTTAGACAATGAAGTCTATAAAATATCTAAAAACGGAGGAACTCCTGTCAAGAAAACCAATGGTTTAAAACAGAGTTATAATAACTCGTTTTCGGGAAATCCTTCATTTGTTCAAGATGATGCCTATATTTACCTGACTGTATATTCAGACCATAAGGGAAAGATCTATAGTATCCCTAAATAAGAAGGGTGCTTCTATGAGAACAGCCTGGTAATTCATGGATTACCAGGCTGTTATTTCTCTTCCACCAGTCGAATTACAACATTCCCAATTTTTTGACCTTTTTCAACATAGCTGAACGCTTCGGCAATTTCTTCCAGCGAATAAGTCCTGTCGATAAGCGGTTTAAACTTCCCTTCTTCAGTGAGTTTTTTTATTAAACGTAGTGTTCCGGGCCGATCAGTGGGAAGCGGGAATATAACTTTTTTGCCGCCAAATATTGGTGTAAAAAGCGAGTAAAAAATATTTTGAGCCATTGGTCCTAATTCCGATGAAATATATATTCCACCAGGTACTAACAATGGTTTGCACTTTCCAAATGTGCTTTTACCAACGGTGTCGAAAACGAAGTCATACTTTTCTCCGGACTGAGTAAAGTCTTCTTTTGTATAATCAATTACTTTATTGGCTCCTAATGACTTTACCAAATCCGCATTCTTTGATTCACATACCGCAGCTGCAGCTATTCCGAAATGTTTTAACAGTTGAACTATTGCGGAACCAATAGCTCCTGTTGCGCCATTTACGAGAACTTTTTGTCCCTCTTTAAGCTCTACCTTATTGATGAAATTATACGCGTAGTGGGCACCTTCAATACTGGCTGCTGCTTCCTCATATTTTATATTATCGGGCATTGTTGTTAGTGCGTTATTTTCAGCCAGCGTCATGTACTGAGCATGAGAGCTTATGCCGCCATCATCAAACCCAAAAACTTTATCTCCAATGTTAAACAATGTTGCGTCTTTACCAACAGCTTCAATAATTCCTGCAAAATCGGTTCCGAGAATTGGGTTCTTTGGTTTAAATAACCCCGTGGCAAAACGCATAAAAAATGGTTTTGCCCACAGCATTGCGCAATCTGATCGATTTACCGTTGCCGCGTGTACTTTTATTAGCACCTCATTATCTTTCGGAGCAGGTTTTTCTACTTCCTGAATTTCCAGAACATCGGGAGGTCCGTATTTTCTGTATACACTTGCTTTCATGCCTGTATTATTATACCTTTTAAAGTATTAGTCAAGAGGATTCTCAATCATCCCCAAATTTTTCAAAGCGGCAGGCAAGCCCTGAAATTAACTCCCGAGATTAGCCACGTCTACAATAGCCTGGCCAATCTCCTCCGGTTTAAATTCTTCAATAAAGTGGCCTACATCATCAAATATCCTGACATGTCCCTCCAGCTGCGGCAGGTGTTCTTTCCATTGGGAAACGACCTCATCTTTTCCAAGGGGATCCCATCTTCCAAGAACGGCTCTAACGCCAATCTGCTGCCCATCATCCCCCCAGGCGGATTTGATATTTTCATGTATAAAAGAATAAAAGGGAGCTGTATCACGCATACCAATTGTCGGTTCTTTGTAAACATTACCTTTTCCCCAATATGGAGTCTGGCGCACAAAGCGCTTTGAGGATCTCACGTTTTCCTTAACACTCATCTGTTTTTTATAAATTTTTTGCGCGTCATTTAGTTTTCTTATCTTCAGTTTCGATAATAATATATAAATAAGCGTATCCCATATCAATTTTGCCGATCCGGCAGGTTTCGTACTGACTATATAGGCTGCCATATTTCCCCATTGAGAGCTTGAGATTAAATCGGGAAGTTTCGACCAGGGAAGAAGCCGCATGGGATAATTTTTGTAAGTATATCCCTTTTCCGGAATGGGGAAAACAGTGGTGTTTGTTATAACAAGGTTTATCACCCTGTGGGATTCTTTTAAAAATGCCCCAATGCCAATGGGGCCGCCCCAATCGTGAACAACAAGAGTTACCTTTTTAAGGTTAAGATTTTGTATTAGTTGAAGCAAATTGGCAGAGTGATCCATGTCTACCATTTCAAAACTTGCCCTGTCGGAGAGGCCAAAACCAATATGGTCCATTGCTACAATACGAATTTTTTTTTGAGAATTAGCAATAATATGTTTTATAACATTTCTGTAAACATAGGAGCATTCAGGGTTCCCATGTACAAAAACAATTGTATTTTCTTCTTCTCCCGAACCATGAGTACTATCCCGGAAAAATATTTTTTTTCCGGCATCTATTCCTTCGGGAATAGTAAACCAGGAACCGCATTCCTCCGGGCAATAATCAGAAGGAACTTCCGTTAGCGGGCTATTGCCTTTTACCGTTGATTTTTTACTGTTCATTTGAAATCTCCTTGTATGCGTATAGTTTGTATGCGAGTAATATGGTTAAAATTTTTTCCCCGATTTTTTTATTAATGGGATTTTTTTAAAAATTTCCTGAAAGATAATTTTTCTTTTTTGTTAAATTCACTTAGAAATTCCTCATTTGCTTCTTCATTTATTTTTTTAATTGTTACGGCTGTATTCTTCCCTGACGGGGTAAGGCATACGAGAATCGCTCTGCGGTCATTGGGATTATTTTTTCTCTCAATATACTGTAAGGCTTCAAGCCGGTCCAGAATACCGGTGAGCGTAGCGCTGTCGACCCGGGTTCTTTCTCCAAGATCTTTTGAGGTAATGCTGTCTTTATCGTACAGATGGTTTAACACCATCCCCTGTACAGCGGTTATACTTAAATGTGATATTTTATTGGCCCAGAATTTCGCGGCAGCCTGGTTTGTCTTCGCAATCTGGTAGAATATGCAGTCTCCCGCCTCTATCATAATGTATCTCCTGAAAGTAACTCGTGTACAAGCTATAATATTCCTTTTGTTTTGTAAAGAAGAATTTTAAATAATTTTTTTAACTGTTATGAAGAAAAAAATTAATAGATTTTTAGAAGGAGTTGACATATTTATAATAAATTATTATAAATTCAATCACTTTCGAATAACAGGGACTTTTGGAGAATAGCAATGTTTATTACAGAATTAAAGAGTAAACCGGATGAGGACATTTGTATCCTCTTTAGAGTAGATAATCACCCCTGGGATTATATTTGTGAATGCGGCCAGGCCGGTAACTTAACAATGAAAGAATGCCAGAATGTGAACGCAATTTTTATAAGCCATACTCATATTGATCATTTTATCAATTTTGATGAAATGATCCGGCATCAATTGGGCATTGAAAGAACAGTTGTGATATGCGGCCCAAAAGAGATTTCCCTGCAAGTTCAGTCTAAATTAAAAGGATACACCTGGAATTTAATCAATGAAGGATCAGTATCCTATGAAGTTAGAGAAATAATAGATGAATCTACAATTGAAGTCTATTCAATAGAACCGCCTCTCTGGGACCTGGTCCATGTAAATACAATAAAAGAAAACCAAATTTTCGCAAATAATAAATTCATGGTTAATTTTACAATCCTTGATCATGGAATACCATCAATTGCCTATCGTTTTAAAGAATACGATACGGTAAAAATTGACTTAAAAGATAGTGGTTTTAAAGGCGGCAAATGGGTTAGTGAATTAAAAGAGGCCTTTGAGAAAAATAACAAAGAGAAAAAGTTGACTGTTGAAGAAAAAGATTATAGAGCGGAAGAGTTATTTCATCTTCTGAGTAAAAAAATTGGAGACTCTTTTGGA
>JAAENB010000668.1 GCA_024224995.1 bacterium
AAACAGGTAGCCCATAGTTATCGATGGGTAGAATCGTACGTTTTCCGTTATGGATATGGGATACGCAGCACCCGCTTTGAGCGGAACCATATACATGGAATCGATTGATATAATTTCCGGCACAAAAGAATAGAATCCCGTTCCGATAATTACCGGGAATTTCCATCCAAGTGGCTTGTTGATAAAAAAATCAAGGCTGGCTCCATAGCCGTATTGGGCTCCATTGGTAAGGTCGCCTATTCCCGCGATAAATGTTCCGGCTAGTGAAAGGTCAAAGGCTCCTGAGATGGATGAGTAGCCCTGGTAGTAGTGCTTGATATCCTGCACGATTTTGGCAACAGTCTCTTCGAAGTCTTTTTCTCGCTCCACTTCTGCGGGAATGGAAATATCAACTTTCCTGTCCGCGATATTTATCACCCTTATTTCTATTCGATAAGTATTGAGCTTGCTTATGGACCCCATTACTATCTTATCCGCTGAAAGTATCTGCCCCAGTTTTACCGCGCATTCCGAATCGTCGCACTTGTCTTCATCGAAGTTGTTTTCGTTGATAATTTGCCCTACCTGGCTTCTTTCAAGGAGGCTGAAAAAGTTTATTTTAAATATTTTTCCAGCAAGCATGTCCTGGACCGCCATTGCAAGAGGGGCAGGGCAGTTGTTGGCGCGGATCTTCATTACGGCAATGGTTTTCTTTTTGGGCGGAGGTGTTTCCGCGCGGAGGGGAATTTTCCCGGCCGTTAGGAATGCCAAAACAATTATGATTAAATATTTTGTCATACACTCAAATAAAAATTACAGATATTTGATTATATAATTGACATAGGCGTTCTTTGGCCTGCTTTCATCTCCACCGGTATAGCTTGTTTCATAGTTAGGTTTTCCCAATATTAAGCCGCTGCCCTCTCCTGATTTTCTCGAATATAAAAACCTGATATCGGGAAGATAATGGTTGTGGTTCTTCAGTTCATCATCCTGGTAAGAACCTACATTATCAGCATTGCTTCCGGGGAGATAACTTCCCGACTTTATCCCTATCCGGGATGAAACGTCAGGATCTTTTCCGGCGCCATGATCAACACCTCTTATAAATAGTCCTCTGAGGTCGGGCAGGTTAAAATGAATGCCGTCCATAGCTCCCCAGGCAGTATCGATTATCTGGAACAGGTCATTATATTGGCTGTCTCTTTCCAGGGAAGTACCGTCGCAGAGCAGCCATCCATCGGGAATTTTGTCAGTGGGCCCTGCAAAAGGTACAATTGTGCCTGTTGGGACTCCTTCAACCAGAGTTTCAAGCTCATCGATCTTGTTTTTTAATGCCTGGAAATTGGCGTTCATTTGAGATGACGATATGGTCTCGCCCTTTGTAAAGGTGTGGGGAATGGATGCTGAAGAATATACAATGGCGGATGTGGCTATAATTGATGCAGCAAATGTCAGGACAAGCCGTTTTCCTGAAAAAATGTATTGAATGAATTTTATTAACCTGTCATTGATGTTTATTTCAATTTTCATATATATTGCTCCTGCTTATAGTATAATATTTATAAATTTTTCGAATTATTTTCTGAGGGATTTTGTGTAGCAAATAAACACCTTTATAATATAACAAATTTTGGAGTAAATGTCGAGTTAAAAGCTGTATAATGGCATTAATATGTGTTATTTTTAGGTTTTTTTATCCGGAGTGGTTACTACTGCATATTAAAACCGGTTCTTTTAAAAGAACCGGTTTTGTTTTATTATTTTTTGATGATATAATTGACGTAAGCATTCTTTGGCCTGGTTTCATTTCCTCCGGCGCTGCTTGTTTCAAACTCAGGTATGCCAAGTATTAAACTGCTGCCTTCACCTTCTTTTCTTGAAAAAACATACCTGATATTGGGGAGAAAATGGCTATGCTCTCCAAGCTCATCTACCTGGTAAGACCCTACCTTATCCCCGGAATTTCCCCCGGTCTTTCGAGCATATCTCATCCCAATATCCGGATCATTCCCGGAGCCGTTATTGACTCCCCGTAAGAAATACCCTTGAAGATCGGGCAGGTTAAAACGGGAACCGTCACTGGTTCCCCAGGCTGTACCGATAGCCTGGAACAGGTCGCTATAATCGGTCCTTAATTTAGAGCTTCCGTCGCACAGAAGCCAGCCGTCTGGAATAATTCCGCCGCCAAAGGGAACAATCGTTCCGGCAGGAGCTGCCTTTTGAAGCAAGCCCTCGTTTACCACAAGCCTGTTTTCATGGTCCGTTACCGAAGTCTGCAGCGCGTTTATGGACTGCTGTAAACCCGTTGATGAACTGGACTGAGTCCCGCTTAAATTATCTACCGTATTCTTTAAACTTGCCAGCTCGTCTTTCAATTGTGTAATACTCGAATACATATCGGAAAAACTGAAGTCACCATCATCTCCGTTTGAAGAGCTTGATCCACTTTGAAGCCCTGCTTCACATCCCGTTAGTGCAAGAGCCAGCGCCAGCATCATGGCGGAAATACTTTTTCTTAACCCGTTTTTGTTAAAAATTTCAACTTTCATTTAAGTCTCCTTAAGATATTATTATTTGCATGTTTTCACGGTGATCTTTCTTTATTTTATAATGTTCCTGCGCAGTTGTACATAAGTGGGAAAAAGGGGCTTTGCCTGACAAAAAAAATGAGTTTTTTTTGATTTTTTTTGATAAAAGGGGCAGTTGACCCGGCCCGGGTTCCGCCGGAGGAGCTTGTAGGTCACTGAGCGGAGCCGAAGTGTGGTTGCTGAGCGGAGCCGAAGTGTGGTTGCTGAGCGGAGCCGAAGTGCCGGACCGCTTGCTCCTGCCTAATTCGCGCTTTTCGCGATTTCTTCTGCCCTGAGAATTTTTCTTAAAACCTTGCCCACTGTAGTTTTAGGCAGTTCATCACGGAACTCAACCTGGGAAGGAAGCTTGTATTTAGCGAGTTTGTTCCGGCAGAATTCAATAATCTCATCCTCAGTCAGTGATTGCCCGTCCTCAAGAACAACAAACGCTTTGATCTGCTCACCGCGGGAGGGATGAGGAATCCCAACAGCACAGGCTTCCTGAATAGCAGGGTGCTCAAACAAAACTTCGTCAATTTCACGGGGATAAATATTATACCCTCCGGCAATGATCATATCTTTTTTACGGTCAACAATAAAGAAATAACCTTCT
>JAAENB010000669.1 GCA_024224995.1 bacterium
AAAAACATCGGCGCCGGAAACACCGGGTAAATATCTGAATATATCATCTCTTCCGTCACTGTTGAAGTCACCCACATACCAGCCGTTCGGAGCAGAGCCGTTTCCGGCGGGGGTCCAGCTTCCGGAATGAACAAAGGAGCTTCCGTTAGAGAGGAAAACATCGGCGCCGGAAGTCCCGGGCAAATATCTGAAAATATCATCTCTTCCGTCACCGTTGAAGTCACCAACATACCAGCCTTTAGGAGCAGAGCCGTATCCGGCACCGGTCCAGTTTCCGGAATGAACAAAGGAACTTCCATTGGAGAGGAAAACATCGGCGCCTGAAGTGCCGGGCAAATATCTGAATATATCATCTCTTCCGTCACCGTTAAAATCGCCAACATACCAGCCGTTAGGGGCAGAGCCGTTTCCTGCACCGGTCCAGCTTCCGGAATGAACAAAGGAACTTCCATTGGAGAGGAAAACATCGGCGCCTGAAGTACCGGGTAAATATCTGAATATATCATCTCTTCCGTCACCGTTGAAGTCGCCAACATACCAGCCTTTAGGAGCGGAGCCGTACCCGGCACCGGTCCAGCTTCCGGAGTGAGCAAAGGAGTCCCCGTTGGAGAGGAAAACATCGGCGCCTGAAGTGCCGGGCAAATATCTGAATATATCATCTCTTCCGTCCCCGTTGAAGTCACCAACATACCAGCCGTCAGGAGCAGAGCCGTTTCCGGCACCGGTCCAGGAGGCAATAATATCATATATCCAGCCTCTGAACGCCTGGGGGCCAACCTGGGAGCATGAGTTAACCTGCCCTTGAGAGGGGGTATGGTTGCATGTAGAGTTGACACCGGTTATTTGAGTGGTCCCGTTGTTGACAAAAAAACAGGTTCCGCCCGAATCTCCACTCCATTGAATTTGCCCGTTAGTGTTTGGGCTATAGGTGAGGTTGGTCGTTGAGGTTCCTGAAACCGTAATATTGCCTTCGCGAAGCGTGCCGAATCCGCCGGTATAGGTGTTTCGTCCAAACCCCTGACACAGCAATGTTTGTCCGTTTAAATTGGAATTGTTCCCGGCAAATACGGGCATGTCATACGCAGTGGTTGAGCCATTTATCGTGAAGCTGCCGTTGAGTAGAACAAGAGCAACATCAAGATTTCCATGGGCAGCGACACTTCGGCTTTGTAATGAAGCCCCGTTATGGATTACGGTAGTTCCCGTTGGCAGGGCGGTATCAATGCAGTGGGCAGCGGTTAATACCCAGTTATTTCTCAATAAGGTTCCGGTGCAGCCGCTTCCATTGGTGTTGAGCCGGACAACACCATTGGTGTTATTGGTAACCCGGGTACCATTAATTATTCGATTTACATCGGAATTGTTGATGTCTTCCGTTGTTCCCGAATCATTAATTTCACAGTTTATTAACGTGATTAATCCTGAAAGAACAATAGAGAATATTAAAAGCAATTTTTTCATAGAATACTCCTTAAATTATTTAACAAGTGCTTAAAAAGCATGGAGACATAATCAGGCAATCAAAAGTATCTCGCAAGATTTTTTATTTTTTTGTGTGGGGGCAAATTTGTCCCGGGCTTTTGCTCATGAACTTAAAAAAATAAAAAGATAGAGCAGAGTTGCTATGAAAATTTGTATTTCAAGCGAAAACCGGTACAGATCTGTCCCAACCATTTTTTTTTATAATTCTTTACAGCTAAGAAGGAAAAAATAATTCTTTCCTTATAGTATAAAATCTTTTTTACAAAAAATTATTCACCAGGAGATATGAAGTGAAACAAAAAATATTCTTATCAATTCTATTAATGTTCTCAATTTTCAACTTTGCCTGCTTTAACGCTAGCGGTACAAATGAAAATTCCATAAATAATCCGGAAGAAACAGGGACTCTTGCCGTACATCTCAGTACGGCAGCCGGGAAAACCCTGCTTCCGGATCTTGATATGGAGCCCGCGAGTTTTACCCTTACGGGCAGCGGCCCCGGCGGTGAAAGTTTTTCAGTAAACTCAAACCAGGAAATGGCTACAATTACAGGCCTTGCCATTGGAGAATGGACAATCCAGGTTGACGCGCTCAATGGAGAGAGCCAGGGAGTGGGCTCGGGCTCGGGAACCGTAACCGTACTGGGCTACCAGACAGTCTTCCTCCCCATTACAGTAACACCCTATGACGGTTTTGGCTCCCTTGATATTACGGTCCGGTGGAATGCCGGAGATACGGCAAATCCTTCTATTGAAGCACAGCTGCTGCCGCAATCGGGAGCTCCTGTTACTCCCGGTTTCAACATAACAGGCGGCAACACCGGAACCTATACAAACAGTTCCCTTGCCGCCGGTTATTATACTCTCACGCTAAGCCTCACCGATACCGGTGTTCCCGTAATGGGCGCGGTTGAGATCGTAAGAATTGTCAAGGACCAGGCTACTTCCGGTACTTTTGAATTTTATGAGTTAAATAAGGCTGTTGGAGATATCCAGGTTGATATAAACACTGAAATGGGCGATCCAATTACTGTTGCCATTAACGGTGCCCAGGATACTCTATACCAGGGACATTCCATGAACCTTGAAGCGTCGGTCCCTGCGGATGCCGGGAATGTTACCTATGTCTGGTATTTGAATGGCGTGTCACAGTCAACGGGTTCGAGCTTTGCTCCCGGCAGTGATCTTGCCATTGGGGTATACCGTGTTGATGTTACGGCTTTTACTGCCGATGGAAAACGAGGCGGTTCAGCAGTTCATACCTTTCATGTTGTAGAGGCTCCTGCCACAAAAGATATCACCACTTTTATGTTTGAGGCTGCCAACAACAGCGGGCTTCCTTCCGATGTTTCCGCAGTAATAAGCGGTTCGAGCATTTCAGCTGAACTCCCCTATGGAACTGATGCTTCAGCTCTCATCGCGAGTTTTTTAACTACGGGTGAAACCGTCACGGTTGGCGCAAGTATACAAACAAGCGGCATAACAGCAAACGATTTTACCAGCCCCGTGATCTACCGGGTAACAGCAGCTGACTCCACACAACAGGACTATTCCGTTACCGTTACTATTGCGTTACCGAGTACTCCATGGACTGGTATTCAGCAGTTTGGTACTGCTTCAGCTGAATATGCCCGGAAAACAGCAACAGACAGCGCCGGTAATATTTATATCACCGGGCATACTCGGGGCGACCTGGATGGGAATACAAACAATGGAGCCAGTGACATCTTCCTGGTAAAGTATGCTCCGGCAGGAACCAGGATATGGACCAGGCAGATGGGTTCAACCGGCGAAGATTATGGTTACTCTGTAGCAACAGACAGTGCCGATAATGTTTATATCACCGGGTTTACCAAAGGCGGCCTGGATGGAAATGCAAACAGCGGTGACAATGATATCTTCCTGGTAAAATATGACTCATCAGGGAGTAAACAGTGGACCAGGCAAATGGGGACAGCAGCCGATGATCGCGGCTATAGTATGTCAGTAGACAATGCTGATAATATCTATATTACCGGGTATACCGTGGGGAACCTGGATGGGAATGTGAATGCCGGGGCGCTCGACATTTTCCTGATAAAGTACAACTCATCAGGGAGCAAGCAGTGGACCAGGCAAATGGGTACAGCTTCTATTGATGTTGCTCTGAAAACTGTAACAAACAGTGCGGGAGATGTTTTTATTACCGGGTATAGCGCCGGCAGCCTCGATGGAAACACGAACGCCGGAAGCAATGATGTATTTCTCATGAAATATAACTCATCAGGAGCACGGGACTGGACCCGGATGCTGGGAAGTACGGGTTCTGAAGGGGCGCAATCAATATTGGTAAATGAAGATGGCATTTATGTTACGGGCTATACAAACGGCAGCCTGGATGGAAATACAAATATCGGAAACCATGACATTTTCCTGGCAAAATATGACTTATCAGGGAACAAACAGTGGACCCGGCAGATTGGATCAGCTGATTATGATAGTGGCCGTGGTATAGCATCAGACAGCTCGGGTAATATTTATATTACCGGGTACGCAGGAGGCCACCTTAATGGAAATACAAATTCAGGAGGTAGTGATGTATTCCTGGTAAAGTATGATCCGGCGGGAATATCGCAGTGGACCAGGCTGTTGGGAACAACTGCTGCTGATTATGGTACAGGGGTAACAATAGACAATACCGACAATATTTATGTCACCGGGTATACAAACGGCGGCATGGGCGGAAATACCAACGCAGGAGGATCTGATATATTCCTGCTCAAATACCTCACTACAGGTGAACTTCAGTAAGTGATTCCCTGTTGATAAACCCCTGTTTCATATATACGGTACTTATATGGAACAGGGGGTTCAGCATGCTTTATCCTGAAAAACGGCTATTTTTATGTACTTTCTTCTATATAACAGTCTTTAAATAAGACCCTGTAAAAAAGTCAATCTACTTGAGTAACTAATATCTTATCTTAGCACCAGCCCCCCCTGAGAAGCAGCGAAATAGTACAATGCCCTTTATCAATAGCAATATCCGGAGCGGTTTTTCCTTCTTTATTTTTTATAGTGACAGATGCCTTCGCAGAAAGGAGCTGACGCACAACACTTATAAACCGTTCTTTATTTTGTTCGTAATAATAATTTGACGCATGCATCAAGGCGGTCCAGCCATTATGATCTTTACTATTGAGCTTTGCTCCGGACTTAATTAATTCTTTAACAGATGATTGATTTCCATTATAGGAGGCAAGTATGAGCGGAGTATAACCATCTCCTCTCTGAAAATCAATGTTAGCTCCCTTCGCGAGAACAATCCGGATCTTTTCATTTGAATAGTAGTTGCTAACTGCGGCAAAAATGGCATAGTCATTCACCTGGGCTCCCTTTGACATTAAATAATTGACCTGTTTCATATTACCATTTGAAAGAATATAATTAAGAGGAGTATTACCAAATTTGTCTTTTTTGTTTATATTCGCGTCTTTTGATATTAGAAAATCGGCCATTTTAAAATGATCTTTAAGAATGGCGAGAGCAAGAGCACCCTCACCTGTCTCATTTCTCGTATCAATATCAATTCCCTGGCTCAGAATTTTTTTTACTTTTTCTGTTTCATTTTCTTTAACCGCCTCAAATAATTCAGTTCTTAATTCAGTTAAATCCTGGGCAGTGGGTTTTGATGTGCAGCAATATGCACTCAGTAATATTAATAAGATGGCTAATTGTTTTTTTTCATATTTTCCCTCTTGTGCGCCTGTCCTTTTAAAAGGCCGTAATTAGAATTTTTAACTCGCTGAGATTTACTATCCCTTTGAACATCAAAATAAAACTGATAATTAAAAGCAGGTGATAAAACCCGTTATTGTCTAATTGAAATGATTTTACATTGAATTTAATTGATTTGATGGATAGTACTACTCCGCCTATAATAGTAACTAAGAATCCCAACGAAATGAGAACAGGCGCGTAATGATGGTATTGGCTGGCATAAAACAGGTATGCGACAAGACAAAATATAGAGATAACCAGGGTAAAAATAATATGCGGTACAAATGAACCCCGGAAATATTTTAACCGGCTTATTCCGATAAATAATATATCGAACTAATAGCAGACATCTCATTATGATACATTTCATCGAGTTCTATTCCATGTACAACAGCTCTCATAAATGTATTAATACTCATAATAAGGAATGCCCAGAACCAGAAAGAGGGTTCCTGGTTTATGGCATATAAGAAATAGGAAAAGATTAAACACAGTATGGCTGCCATAAGATTGGTTATCGCTGTTGTTCGTTCCGTGCCGGTTGTGAGTTCCATTTTCAATACCCCGTTTCAGATCTTAAACATTTTTATATATTTGCCTGAATTATAGATGATTACCAGTTAAAAATATACGCTGAATCATCCCCGCTAGTGCCAATAACCACGGTAGTGCCGGAAGCAACGATATATTCCTCATAAAATATAACTCATCAGGAGCACGGGACTGGACCCGGATGCTGGGGAGGTACAGGTTCTGAAGGCGCGCAAGCATTATTGGTAAATGAAGATGGTATTTATGTTACGGGCTATACAAACGGCAGCCTGGACGGAAATCCCGCCCCGGGAGGATATCTTACTACAGGTGAACTTCAGTAAGTGATTCCCTGTTGATATATGGAACAGGGTGTTTCGCGTACTTTATACTCTTAATATCCCATAATATATCCGGGATTAAACAGGACAGTACCCGACATCCTGGGATTGTTCTTCTTGAATGAAAATATTTACACCATATGTTGTTAAATCTTTGTACCTGTTTGAAGCAGTATCTCCTCCTTGACAGGTTTGCATACCCGCTAAAAAAACCGGTTGAGTTCCGAACGGCAAGACAGCCTCTTCAGTTTGTAGTTTTACTTCAAACCCTGTGCTCGAAACATTCTGCTGTTGTGTTACCACTACAGTTCCTCCGGCATTATTATACATCTGGCTAATCACCACCGGATCTACCTGCGTAAATTCGTCACTGTCCAAATAATTCCATTCTGAAATTCGGTATTCAAAATAACTCTGATAAAAAGATCCCGCAATTGTTACTATTGCCGGATGAGAACCATTATACAATAAGGGCTGCATAATGACCACATAATCAGTTAAACTTGATGGTGATTCAAGGGATAATGCAGGCAAAAGCCATGTATGCAACTGAGCTCTGTTCTCCTGTTCTACAGAAACAGTTGCTGCGAATCCGATGGGACCGCAGGCTCCCCCCTTTGCAGCTTCTTCTCCGAAGATAACCGGATTTTCACCTGCTTCATAGTTCGTTTGCTCACATGAAATAAGCAATCCTGCCATTATGATTAAACAGCAAACTATTAAAAAATTCTTTTTTTTCAACATTCTCCCCCAAAGTTTGGATAATTATATAATATACTATTTTTCATTCTCTGTCAATAGGCAGGGAATGAACGCGACTTGTGCGGCAATAAAAGCGAACCTTTTTTTTGTATTTGAGGCTGCCAACAACAGCGGGCTTCTTTATGATGTTTCGGCAGTAATAAGCGGTACAAGCATTTCAGCTGAACTCCCCTATGGAACAGGGTCACTCTGGCAGTGATTATCAGGCTTATTAATCAACTCCAATAGAAGTTATTCCCCTTATGATGGGAAAGTGTGTTTTATACCCGCCAGGAAAATTCATGAGGGGTATAATTTTTATATGAGCAAATAGGTGTATTTTGATATGCAAAAATATATTATTAAAAAAACAATATATGTTGATGATCTGTGCGCACAGACAAATTTTAAGACACTTTCTTCTATTAAATACTTATAAATTTTCTTTTCCCCAAACTTGCTGCTGAGGGTGCTGCATCTGCAAATGCCTATACCATTAATTATGCCGTTCCTCTGGCTTCCGTCGATGTTGTTATAACTCCGTAATGTTCTTCTTAAGAAACTAAATTTGGGCGCATCCTTCGGACCGGGCTTCTCCGGGCTGCGCTTCGCTCCGGTCCTGCGGAAGACCTCCGGACTAAACCCTGCGTATCCCTTGCGCGGAGAGTTGCTTGCGCGGAGAGTTGCTCTTGAGAAACCAGGGTTCAGGGGGCAGGGGTCGCACCTCTCGCAGGGGTCGCACCTCTCGGGCACAATCCTCTGGCCCGTGCATAGCTATAGTGTTATCATCCATGGAGGGGCGGTTATTTTGAAGAGAAACGGTTTTTGGAACGGGATTTGTTCCTACGTAAAGAACTCTTCCAGCAAAGGAGCTTCCGGAAACCCC
>JAAENB010000670.1 GCA_024224995.1 bacterium
ATTTATATTACCGGGTGTACAGAAGGCGGCCTGGACGGGAATACAAACGACGGTGGCTGGGACATATTCCTGGTGAAGTATAACTCATTGGGAGTTAAGCAATGGACCCGGCAAATGGGTACGACTGAGAATGATTATGCTAGTGGAGTATCAGTAGACAGCGCCGGGAATATACATATTACCGGGGATACCTATGGCGGCCTGGACGGGAATACAAACGACGGTGGCCAGGACATATTCCTGGTGAAGTACAGCTCATCGGGAGTAAAGCAATAGATTTGTTCCCTGTTGGAGTGGGGCGGCCTGCTCTGCTCCAACAAGAAACCACAACTGTTATTTTTTGAGCTTAGTCTTCCCAGCTATAGGATGTATAAAAACATTCTGTATCTTCATCATTTACTGCATTTTCATGACTTAATCGAATCGAATCAAAAACCGCATACAGGTATACGGGATTTGAATTTTCCCATGGTAGAGAGGTTCTTATACTATCAATCCAGGGAAAAAAAGGTGATTCGGAAATTGTCTCAAACTTTAGTATGAGAAAGGGGGTTTATATGTGAGTTTTTCGGCCTGGAAAGGTTTTTTTAAAAAAAATTGCCCTTTTAGGCGTAAATATCATACTTCTAATACAACTTATGAGATAAGCAATATAATCAAGATGGAGTATGTAATTATGGTCATTTTAAAGATAAAAAGAATTGTTAATTTAGTTATATTTCCAATGTCAGTATCGCCGCCGGTTAAAAAATCCGCTGCGGTTTTTGCCCGTAAAACAGCCACATCATCTGCAACACTATCAGCATTGCTTTTGTCGGAACTTTCAAAACCGTTTCCACAGCTCGAGAAAATCATGACCGAGACTACAAGCAAAATTATAACCGGGATTACATCCCAAATAGTAGAGTTAAAAATTTTTTTCATTGTATATACCCCTTTTCGTAAAATAAATAGTATAACGCGCAAGCGTTGGGTTATTAATAATAATGGTGGGGGCGGGGATCAACATATTTAAACACGTCATCATTGGAAGGGCCACCCTCTGTGTCAAAATGGTTGCTGTATTAAATAATTAAGGAGGCAGCTATGAAATATAGCAACCGAGTCAATTGTCGTTACCTATTCTAAGCTTCCCGACAACAATACGGATTGGATTGGGCTGTATCAAAAGGGCGCTTCTGATACAGCGGAAATAACATATCAATATACGAATGGCGCTAAAAATGGAACCATGACTTTTAACATCCGGGAATTTCCTTTTAAAAAAGGTTTTCTAAAGAGACCGAATCCGGGTTATGGTCATTTTAAAGAGCTCTGAGGTCAATTAATTTCCAGAAGTCCCGCCTCTAATACCAAAGTATGATACAAATTCTCACAAATTCAAACTATTGATCTATTGCCTGAATTATATTTTATAGATATTTTATAAATAATTCGCTATATAAAAATACCAGAAATAAGGACAAACAAATGAAAAGAAAAACAATATGCATCATATCTTTAGTTTTAGCGATATTGCATATCACAATTTCTCAAAAAGCAGAAGCTCACGGAGTTGGCTTTTTTGGAGGAAGCGGAATTGGCGCTCTAACTCTCAACAAAGATCAGGCTGGTATCAAAGATCCGATTAGTGTATATTTTGAAGGCGGGATCATATATGACAGCAATATCGCAACAAATAGAATATTCAATTACCGTTTTAATCTTTCATTTGGATATGAAGATATTCAAACAGATAAAAACAGTGGCAGGAGAATATTTATAGATAACACCTTTGGTTTTGGCATAATAAGAAACGAATCCATTCGACTCTGGCTTGGACCTCAGGTTTGTTTTGGTAGGTATACCGGTACCCGGACATCGGAAGAAGAATCGAGTGGATATTTTTCCAGTTCCAAAAATAAATATGGATTCCTTATTTTTGAATTTGGTCTGGCTATTGGCATCAATATCCATATTTCAGAGTCCATCAGTTTATCATTTGATACTGGTTTGCATTTAGGGTTATGTTTTGGTTCTATTGGCAACATGGATGATGGTATCATAGGTCTAGGCACAGTAAACGGCTATCTTAATGCAGGAGTTCTTTACAGATTTTCGAGTGACATTTTTTGACCTCAGAGTCTGAGAAAACCACAGAAGATATTTCGCTCACCTTTGCCGCTCCTTCGGTTTCCGTCGATGTTATTATAACTCCGTGATGTTCTTCTTAAGAAACTAAATTTGGGCGCATCCTTCGGACCGGGCTTCTCCGGGCTGCGCTTCGCTCCGGTCCTGCGGAAGACCTCCGGACTAAACCCTGCGTATCCCTTGCGCGGAGAATTGTTCTTGAGAACCCAGGGTTCAGGGGGCAGGGGTCGCACCTTTCGGGCACAATCCTCTGGCCCGTGCATAGCTATAGTGTTATCATCCATGGAGGGGCGGTTATTTTGAAGAGAAACGGTTTTTGGAACGGGATTTGTTCCTACGTAAAGAACTCTTCCAGCAAAGGAGCTTCCGGAAACCCC
>JAAENB010000671.1 GCA_024224995.1 bacterium
TCTTGCCCATCCCTCTGGAAGAGAAGAGCTTGCTTCAACCTGCATAAACGTTCCTTTGGGGTAACCCACCACGTATGTCATTGTATTGGGACCGGTTCTTGCCCATCCCTCTGGAAGAGAAGAGCTTGCTTCAACCTGCATAAACGTTCCTTTGGGGTAACCCACCACGTATGTCATTGTATTGGGACCGGTTCTTGCCCATCCCTCTGGAAGAGGAGAGCTTGCTTCAACCTGCATAAACGTTCCTTTGGGGTAACCCACCACGTATGTCATTGTATTGGGACCGGTTCTTGCCCATCCCTCTGGAAGAGGAGAGTCTGCTTCAACCTGCATAAACGTTCCTTTGGGGTAACCCACCACGTATGTCATTGTATTGGGACCGGTCTTTACCCATCCATCAGGAATAGGGGAGTCGTAATTATTAATCAACCTGGAATATTCATTATAAACATCGTGATGTGAAATTGGACGATCAAAAAATTTAACTTCATCCAGACTTCCCTTCCATCGTTGTAACCACTGCGCATTACCGCCGATGCACGTTGATCCCGAAGCATCAACAGGATCCAGTAACGGCATGTTCTCCAATAAGGAAAGTTCTTTGCCGTCCAGATAGATTCTACCGGTAGTTCCATTCTTCACTACAGCAATATGATGCCATTCTTTATCGTCCGGATAGGATCTGGATACGGTTGTTATGTATGTTGCCTTTCCTGATACATTAGTTCGAAAATGAATTCTGCCCCATTCCTCGCCGTATACGCTGCGATCCCGGTTTTCCACCCGCAGCAGGTAACCGCTGTTTTGATACGTTTCATTCGATAAAACTCCGTAACACATACCTTCCGTTCCCATGTCCGCATCGAGCTTTACCCAGGCACTGATCGTCAAGTCTTTAACACCGGTACGTAATTCATCCGACTCTATGGATACAAAATTTGTTCCGTCGAAACGACCGGCCTTCCCGCCTCTGTAATCAAAGAGAGCTACTCCGTTATTCTCTCCGTGATTCATTCCGTAACTTCTTCTACTTGAATCCTCAAAATTCCCGTCGAAATCAAAGTAGGCTCTTTCCTCAGTAAGTTTAGCTGTGATAATTGGTCGCTTATAATGCAGTATAGCGCCCTTGTTTGGACTATTTATCGTCATTCCCGAAACAACAAGATCCGTATCATTACACCAAACCCCATATATAATTATTGGATCTGTAGACGAAGGAAGGGAAATTTCATTCCAGGAGGTACCGTTAAAATGGAATACCTGGCTGCTGCCGACTTGACCATTGTAGCCCGATACAAAAACATTTGATGAAGAAGTTCCCCATACATTTATAAGATTAGACGGAGAGTCGGGGAGCTCTACTGGTGTCCATTCGCTTCCGTCATAGTGTAATAAGCGATAACTCGACCCGCTAGTTCCTACAATATAAATATCGCTGTCGGAGCTGCCCCAAACATTTACTCCATTTACTCCGGGAATTTGATGAGGTGTTGACCAGGAATTCCCGTCATAATGGTGAACGGCCAAATATTGACCTTCGCTTCCGGAAACATTACATATTCCATAGAGATCCGAATCGGAAACATTGTGAATGTCGGAAAAACGAAGGTGTGGATTTCCTTCATATGCCCATATATTTCCATCGTAATGCAGAGGTCCCGTGGCGGAAGTAAAAACATTTGATCCCGACGTTCCCCCAATGGCTTGAAGAAAACTCCACCCTCCCGATTCAGGATTATCCATTAAACTCCATGAGGCACCATCATAATGCAGAATATGACCCCAATGACCGACTGCAAAAACATCCGATCCCGAGGTACCCCAGACATTCATAAGACGCCCTTTATCATCCGGCAAATCCATAGAGGACCAGGAATTCCCGTCGTAGTGCATGATTACACCTGTACTTTCATATAGAGAGGTACCTACATAACCGACTGCAAAAACATCCGATCCCGAGCTTGCCCATACATTTTCCAATGATTCCGCCTCACTAAAGGTTTGGTGATGATGCAGGGTCCAATCACCAGCTGATGAACCATCAGAGGCCGTTAAATTTCTACCCGGACTTTTAAGATCATTGGGTTGCCAATTGTCCGCGCAAGAAAGAGCGCCAAACAATACCATTGTTAGTAATAAAATTATTTTTCTCAACATACTAATGTGTTACTCCTTATGTTTAATTAGTGTATAAACAGTTTTAGATTATACACAGGTAAGTCCGGTTTTGTGCCGAATCGTGTCTCACTTTTTTTAAAAAATTATAAAATATTTAAGACTGTTACAGAGAAGGGAATTCATACCGGACGGCCGGTATATGTTGAGGTATTACCGTAAAAACAGTTACGGCGGTAACATTATTTTAAAAAAATTTATGGGGCAAAGAAGATTTTTTTAATTAATACCGGATTATTCGCATTTAAACACATAATAGGTGAAATCATGCCCCTCCACCGAAGAGCTCACACAGTGACCATCGCATGCACTCCATCTTGACGGAGAACATTCTTTACCGTCAATTTCGGTTCCCCGGTCGGCATAACTAACACCATCGACAACACACTGATAAGGGGCTCTGTTCTTCGGCGGATAGTGCAGGTCAGAATAGTTTATTACCGTCTCCTTGAGATACCAGGTAGTTTTTGTTTCAACAGGCTCAACAGTGAATAACCTGGTTGTTGAAGAATTCCAGGTATTGTCTAAATTTTCAACTTCCACCATAATCGTGTACGTACCGGGGTCACTGCCGACAGCCAATGAATATGAACTTGTATTGGCGTCCCACCGGGATTCAAGCAATTGAAAAGAATCGCCGGCCGGCGTTTTCAACCGGAAATCGTATGAATACTGCGTGGAAGGATCACCACCGTTTACCTGTCCCGTAACCGTAATGGTTTCACCGGCGGCAACAGTATCTTTACTCACGGAAACGTTAAAAGATTCCGGTGCCGGGATTTCGTTATTATTAAAAGGATCATGTTCGTTATCCCTTTCATATCCGCATGAAAATATTGAGATGAATAAAAAAAATATACCGGCAAGCTGAAAAACTTTTTTCATAATAAAAACCTCGTTTTAAATTAAATCGAATCATTCCTGTTGTTATCACCTCCTGGTAGAGGTTATATATATAAGCGTTTTTTATCCCGGATTGTCACAAAAAAAATAGTACCGGGCACAAAAAAACAAGAAGTCCCATGGTTTACCTTTGGCTGATGTAACGAACATCATTTATACAGTTTTTTAGAATTCTATTCCTAAAAAGGCCCTTAATTGCAATTCCCGCGCTGCCATGGGAGGATTATAGATACTAAAACTAAAATAATTACTGTCTCTATTAAAGAGTCCAGCCTTCCCGGTACCGGCGCTTTCGGTCTTGCCAAAAGAAGGCTTTGAGAAAAAAATCGCGTCAATCCAGTTGGCAATATAAACCGCTGCCCATATGCTCACAGCGATATACATCCTGGTCAAGGCCCTGTCGCTTGTCTCGTATTTTTCCTGGAACAGAGAGCTTGAGCCTCCCGTAAGGCTGTCATATTCATCTCTTTTCTTGTTAAAATCATATATGGAAAACCCGGCGAGAACGCTTGAAACAGTAAACATTCCTATAAACAAATAACCTTTTCCATTTTTCCCGGCATATATTTGAGCCCAGCCGGGGACGATTCCCCTGAAATAATAACCGGTCGTTGAATAGAGCGCCGGCTCCCTATGATTACTCTTGTTCTCAGGCTTTTCAATATTTGCAGCTGCTCTTTGTGCAAATTTTTTGACGGTGTTAATGATCTCATTTTCTGAAAGGCCTGTTTTATAATCAGCGAATTCAATGCTGTTTTTTTTAAGATCTATACACTTCAGGGTTATTGTAAATTTTTTTGTCTTATTTACGCTTCCGATAATAATTTTATCGGCAGCAAGGATCTCCCCCATTTTAGCGGCACAGTGGGCGTCGGAGCAAAACCGGGCAGTAATCCCTCTTTCCTTAAAGACAGGATCAACCTCTGCCCGTTCCAGGAGATCAAAAGCGCCGGTTTTGTAAAGATGGACCTCAAGGATATCCCGTACACTCTCGGCAACTGACCGGGAGGTATTATCCGCCTTAAAATCGAGTACGGCAATCCTGGGTTTTTTCTTTTCATTTGCCTGTATCTCACCGGTAAAAGGAAGTACTATTATAATAATAAGCTGTATAAAAATACAGGCTAATAATTTATGACGTTTTGTTTTTAGCATAACCCGTTATATTATTGAATTTTTTCAGCAATTTTTTTTGAGATATTCCTGCATGCTTCATCAAGATCTTTCAGGGAATCGATTTGCTCTGAGGTTACAAACTCCATTTTTGTGTTTTTCGCGTTTATCACGCGAGCGGTAATAAAAGTGGTGCCTCCAAGTACCCTGATTGACCCCATAATCATTTTAGCAATATCTTTTTTTTCATTATTTTGTATCGTATTTTGTACCTCTGCAGCGCCTGTTCCTTTCATTTTTTTTAAGTTTACGGCAATATTGTCGGTAATCTTTTTTGCCAGAGCGGGATCTTTTCCCTTAAATGTTTGTATCCTGGTATTGCCTATAATATATTCAATTTGATATTTCTTTTTAGGTGTTCCTTTTTTTGAGACACGTTGCACTTTTTCTGCCTGCTCATGTAACCGGTCCGCAATGATCGATCCAGGGGAATCTTTTTCCGGTGCCTTTGAGAGAATATATTTATCAAAAACATAATATCCGCCGCCTGCAGCGACGGCAATGGCATTTACGAAAACAAGCGCTATAACAATTTTCCCTTTTATCAAGACTGTGGCCTTAAATCCAAAAGATCGAGCCATATAAAAAAACGAAAGAAAGAGTCCAAAAAAAGCGGAATAATAGCCTGTTTTCTTTAGTATGATTTTTAGATTGTCCCGGCCCGATTTTATGGCATATTCCTGTATTTCCGGAGAAACGGAATCGGTTAATTCATATTTTCCAAGAATGGTGTTTAGTTGTTCTATATCACGGTTCACAACAGGTCCCCTATATCATGGATTCCTTTTTCTTTTAGCGCCAGGAGTATAATTTTCGCGATCTTTCCAAACCTGAGAATAACCTGTTTTTTTGAGAGACCTAATATTTTACCTGTATTACCGTAGCTGTAATTATTTATGGCAATATAATCGAACAAAACCCTCTCCTCTTCACTTATACCGATATTTTCAATAACATCACTGATTACAATCCTGGCATCCCTGAAGCCATTAATATAGGCCATGCTCATATCATCAAACATTTTATCAACATCAACTTCGGGACTTGATTTTCGTTCATAGAACCGGAGCACAACATTTCTCATTGTTCCAAAAAGCCATTTTCTGTAGTTGTCAACCCCCTCAAACTTTTCAAAAAATATCAGGAATATCTCCTGGCAAATATCATTAGCATCCTCCCTGTTACCGATCCTGGAATAGACCGTATTGAACACCAGGGGATAATATTCATTATAGGCAAAAGTATAACTATCTCTTTTTGCTCTTTTGGCAAATCTTTCCGACATGTTGTGAAAAACACCTTATGCCTTATAATATAGTCCGAAAACAAGGGGAATCGTACCCTACTTTTTTAAAATAAGATAAAAACACACGAATGGCAAGTATTTTAATAGGAGGATTTGATTTTTTTGAAAAGCTTCCGGGTACCGGCCCGTAGAGGCGCCGCACGGAGTGCCTCTAAAACCGCCCCGGTTTAAAACCTTGTTTGTAATAAAAAACTTTTTCACCTACGCCTGGTACAACTCATACGAAACAATACTCTCAATGGGTTTCCGCATAGTAGCATGCCGATCGGGTGACTCAACCTTCCCCGTACCGTATCCAACACCCAGGATATTAATTGGTTCCAGGTTATCGGGTATATTAAATTCTTTGCGAATTACGGAAGGATCAAAATAGCAAACCCACACAGTACCAAGGCCAAGTTCGGTCGCTTTCAGCATCATATGATCGGTAATAATACTTGCGTCAATATGAGCGGTATTTTTATTATCCTGAGGCCGTACCCACACCTTGTTATGATCAGCGCATACGATAATGGCAAGAGGAGCTCCATGAACTTTTCCGGCTTTGTTTAATTTTTCCAGCCCTTCCTGTTCACGAACCACGATTAACCGCTGCGGCTGCTTATTCGCGGCAGTGGGCGCCACCCTTCCGGCTTCCAATATCTCCATGAGTTTGTTTTCTTCTACGGCTTTGTTTTCATAATTTCGTACGGAATACCGCTTTTTTGTTAATTCTAAAAAATTCATTTTGTTCTCCATTTTTTTTAAATTTGTTTTAATTTATTAATATTTGCTCGTAACTGTAATTTTTCCAATTACAGTTACGAGCAAAAAAATTCACGAAACTCTATAAAATAAACAGGCAAACTGCAACAAAACCGATTACAGTTTACCTCAAAAAAAACCCGCTTATTTGGAACGCATTTTTTCAAGCAGCATTTCCAGGGTAAATCCGGCTAAATAATTCTGCAAATTCTTGTCGGCATCAACAAAGATTTCATTCAGTACACCTTCAATATTTGATCCCACTGTACAGGTTGTAGGACAGGTATGACATTTGGGTTTAAGAACGTCCTTAACCGTTAGTAGATATATTTCATCAAGTGTTACATTGTTGGGGTCGCAATCAATGAGAAAACCGCCTTTTGCGCCCTCTTTTGAGTCAATATAGCCCGATTTCTTGAGAAGACTCAGTATTTTCCTTACTCTAACAGGATGAACAGAGACACTTTCGGAAATATTCGTGCTGGTGAGCATGGTTCCCGGGTCATAGGCCAATAATACCAGGCTATGTACTGCCAATGCGAATTCGCTATTCATATGTAATAATTATTATTACATATGAATTTGTCAACCTTTTAAAATCAAAAAAAGACAAAAAAGACAAAAAAGGAAAGACAAAAAAAGGGAGTATTACGATTAATGACTTCATGTTTTTGACCGATATTAATATTTGACAAAGATAAAAAATTTCGTTATTATTAAAGTAAAAGGAAAAAATCAAAGGGAAGTCAAAAACACAATAATAGTATGAAATATAAATTTGTATATCTTATATTTTTCCTGCTGGCATCTACTGTAAGCTATGGGGAATTGCTCCATTTTACTGTCACAGAAGGAGACATTGAAACAGTAAAACAGCTTATTGATGAATATGCTGATATTAATGCCGTAGATACAGATGGGAATACCTCTTTACACAGGGCTGCGTTTACGGGGCGCATTGAAACAGTAAAACTACAGATAGAAAAAGGCGCGAATGTTAACGCTAAAAAGGATGACGGATCATCTCCATTGCATGTTGCTTCAGCGAAAAAATTTATTGAGATAGCCAGGCTGCTCATAGATAATGGCGCTGATGTAAACGCAAAAGATAAAGAAAATTCAACTCCGCTGCACTTTGCTTTAGATAAAAATAATATCGAAATTCCTAAATTACTTATTGAGAATGGAGCAAATATATTTACTGAAGATGACAGGGGGGATACTCCTTTACATCTGGCTTCATACTTCGGTAATACAAAAAGCGCTAAATTGCTCATAAATAAAGGCGCTGATGTTAAAGCTAAAAACAACAAAGCATATACACCGCTGCACCTGGCTTCACGTCAAGGCTCCAATGATATTGCGAAATCACTAATTGAGAAAGGGGCTAATGTAAACGCACAAGACTTCGATAAAAAAACACCACTGGACCTGGCTTTAAATAAAAATCATATCAGTACTGTACAGTTACTTATAAATAAAGAAGCTGATTATAAAGGCAGGAACAAATCCGGCGATCCACTTTTCCATTGGGCTATTAAAAATAATTATATCAATATTATCAATTCACTTATTGATACCGTTGCTGATATTAATGCCGAAAACAACCATGGAGAGACTCCCTTACATCTTGCATCATCAGTTGGCAATATCGATATTGTTAAATTATTAATGCAAAAAGGGGCTCGTGTTAACACTATAGATAAATATAATAAAACACCTTTATATAGGGCTCTGGCAAATGACCATTTAGAGATTGCGAATTTCCTGATCATAAAAGGAACTGATATTACCAGGGGCAAATCCTCCTTGTTCCTGCTTGCAGGACTTCATCATTTAAGTATGATAAAATTACTTATTGAAAAAGGAGCTAATGTTAATGGCGTTTCAGACGGAGAAACACCTCTGTTTATGGCTGCTCAAAAAGGCTGCATCGCAAATGTAGAATTACTTCTCGATAAAGGAGCCAATATTAATGCGGTGAATTCATCCGGTGAAACACCGCTGCATTTTGCTTCGGGAAAAGGGCATATTACGATTACCAGGCTGCTGATAAAAAAAGGCGCCGATGTTTACGCAAAGGATAAAGACGGTCAAACTCCATTAAAAACTGCGATTAAATATAAACAAAAAGAAATAATAGAACTCCTGAAAAAACATGGAGTATTGGAGTAGCACTGCCGCAAAAACAAAAAGGGTACAAACTCGGTGACTCACCACTTATGTCCGGATACTAAAAAATATCTCGTGCTTCCATTTTAAGATCACCATTATTTATTGCCGGGTATACTTTTTTATAAACCTCTTCCAGCTGTTCTCTACTAAGCAGGTGAAAGTACCTCCGCGCCTGGTTTGTATCCGATTGGGTCCATCGTCCTGAATCAATGGCGTTATGTACCAGCACCATGGTCTTTTCATAGGATTCTATTCTTTTCTCTTTTGATACCTGGGACTCCTCGGGCTTTTCATTGTTCTCATTGGAATTATCATTTTCATAACCAGTATCGCTTCTTATTTCAGCGATAACATCTTTTAATTCATCTTTAAGAAGCTTTCTTATTTCCTGCTGCAATACAGCTTCACCGGCGTCTGTTTTATCAAAACCGTCTTCCGGTTCTATGCCTGTATCCGTATTTTTCTTTTTCGCAAGGAAGTTGCCAATGACCTGCTGTTTTTGCAGTTTTAATACCTGTTCCAGCAGTTTCCTGTTGTTGTCAGTTCCATTGTTTTCTATAAAAGATATATTTAATAAAAAAAGAATGTTTACCGCTAAAGAAACAATAAAAGCACCGGGCAGTAACAATCTAATTTTTTCTTTTTCCATTTTTCTTTTCATTTTTACTTTCTCCGGTTTTAAATTTAATGGCAGACCAGGCTGCCTGGTCTGCCATTATTAAGCCATTAATTTCTTATGGAATATTAGAAGAGAAATTTTCTATTTTGAGGCGTGTAATTTCTGCATTACCGTTAAATTCAAAATAAATATATGAATGTGCTGTCATCGTTTTTACAATATCTATATATAACTGGTTAAAAGACCACGCTTTTACATACCGCCCACTTGCGTCAAGCGCCCCACAGTAAACTCTATAACTCGCGCTATTGCGATGAAAAGCCTCCGTAAAACAACCAATATATTCAACATTGTTGGGGGTATTTTTTGCAGAGCTCATAGATCCCTTCCCATACCCCATTCCATTGGCAGTACTATAGTATTGAACTTCCACAGGGCTAATTGCTGAATACCCTGCAAACAAAACACCTGCCGCAGCAAATAGAAAAACTAAAACTAATAACTTCTTCATTTTAAAACTCCTTTGTTTTATTATTTAAGTTTAAAACTCTGCCTAAAATATACCAAAAATAAAACAAATCGGCATAGCAGATCACGATCCCGAAACTTTTTATTGTTTCGGGATCGTGTTCCTGAAAGTGTTATTAATTAGTTACCTGTTTTCCTCGTTGGATAAACATAGTATTGCACCCCTTCATCCGTATATCCGGAAGAAATCAAAGAATTTCTCGCTTCAGCTGTGTTTAAAATTGTAAGAGAATGATCTCCAGTTGAACTATTCCACCATCTATATATAGGAATTGTTCCAGGTGCCTGGTGATCAAATAGATAGCAGTTAATCTCCTCGTAAGCATATCCATAAACACCGTTTGGAAAATAATCTGTTAAGAATGAATGATCATTTACAAAAGGACTCCAATATTGATGCAGGGGAACTGATCCGTTTTCCTGTGACGCATGAACGTATGCGGCAATGCCTTCATATTGATAACCGTAAATCTCAGCTGATGCGGCACTCCTGGTAAATAAATTATCCTGAATTGTGGGATTATACCACTGGTAAAGCGGCACAGCTCCATAGTTGTTTATTATTGCAGAAACTTTTTGAATAGCTGATATACAAACACCTGCATTTAGTTCACTTTCCTCGGAGCATGTTCCAGTTGTATGTACACCAATTAAAACACCGTTAGAATCAAGTACACCTGAACCGGAGCTGCCACGCGATGTGTCAAGGTTAGAATATAAAATTATTTTTTTTGCACCGCCAAGACTATAAAACGATCCGGTCTCTATTTGTTTAGGTTCGCCATGTGGATGCTGTATAACGGTAAGTCTTTCATTCGTGTCAGGAGTTCTACCACTAACTTCTGCCCATCCATAAGTATCACCAGGTCGTCCAGCTAGTTTTATAATAGCATAATCAAGATCAACATTTGCACCATCTTCCACAACTTCAATAATGCTGAAAGAATCTTCTTGCAGTGGAGTACCATTTGAATCTAATTCATAATTAAATGAAACGGAATCCAAAAATGTCTCATTATCAACACAATGGCTTGCAGTTAAAAACAAGTCCGGTCCTATTAGAGTACCACTACAAAATTTTTGTTTAATATTGGTTTGTATCGCACCAACAGGTCTTTTATGATCATCTACAAATGCTTTTGAAACGTTTAATAACCCGTCATATTGATTAACATGCTGCAGGTCATTTGTAGGACCACATATACCGGTAGGAAAACTTTCCAGAGACCTGTTTACTTTATAGTTTAGAGGGTCACTTTTTTTTTCACTAAAAGCTTTAGCCTCATTTATATCTTCCGTGCTTTCACATCCAATTATTGAAAACAAAGAAAATATAACAAATCGGCATAGCGAATCATGATCCCGAAACTTTTTATTGTTTCGGGATCATGATTCTTAAAGTATTCCGTGATGAGTTCTCTATTTGCTTCGCCTGAAATCGGCCGGAGACATATTCATGTCTTTTTTAAAAGCGCTATAAAAAGCGGTGTAGGAATTAAATCCCACGGCATAGGCTATTGAAAGAGTATTCTGCTGAAAATCTTCAATAAGGAGCTTTTTTGATTCCACTACGCGGTAAGTGTTGATATAATTACTAAAGTTTTTTCCGTAGTGTTTATTAATAAATTGGGAAAGCTGGCGGGGCGTTAGCTCAAGAGCTTCGCTCAGTTTAGCCAGGGTAATATCTTCATCGCAATAAAATTTTTCATCTTCCATGATGAGTTTTAGCTGTCTCTCCAGGTTCTCCTGGTTTACATTATCCAGGTAGGACCTGGCGTAATCCTTTTTCGGCTTCCGCGCAGTGCCGGCCCGGAGCAGGAAGGGATATCGCTGGCTCATGCAATAGAGGGTAAATAACATAAAAGATTCGAACAGGATATTATATTTCATTAGAGTAAAATCAATAATAACGATATTAACTGCTGCTAGAACAACACAAACAAGCCACATGAACAGCAATCCTATGAGGATAATGATCTTTCCCTGTGCCGGGTTTCCCTGTTTCACGCGTAATAGTATTTTTCTCATGGCAAAAATGATATAGAAAAAAAAGTGAACCAGGCCCAGTATCCCCGGTATTCTAGTAAGCATGAATTCTTCATTAAGAAACAGTTTTGTTAACAATTCTCTTTTTTCATCTCCGCTTTTTATGATAAAAGGCAGAAACAGTACCAGGACAATCAATGCCGCTGCAAAATGAAGCCAGTCTTTCCGCTCCATTGATTCTTTTTCACCGGAAATATTTTGAATGTAAAAATATATTAATGGTCCCGTAGCCATAAGTACCGGGGCATGAATCCCAAAAAAGTGAGGATATGCCAGGATCTTATTGGAGTAAACCAGGTACATGAAGAAATGCAAAAAAGCCAGGGCGAATAAAACCAGGGAAAGTGTACCATTCCTGAACCGTAAAGGCCTGGTAAGCAGCCCAATAGCCATTAAGAGGTACGTACCCAAAGCGAAGATTATGATGGAGTCCGTTATTGATTGTAGTGATGACATAACTACCTCGTATAGGGGAATAATAACCGGCAATTAATATTACCGGTGCATACATATAATATTACCAATGCATACATATACAAGTCCGGTTTAGAGCATAATCGTGTCTCACTTTTTTTTAAAAAACTAAAAAATATGCGGCTCCTCCTTTCGACTAACACATACCGAATGGACGGTATAAGCCGGCCAACCTGCCATGTTTATTATGGAAGATTTTCATAAAGCATATCGGAGTCCAACAGACCATTCCAGAGAGGAGTATAAAAACCTCTCCTTGTGGGAATTTGATAACCTTCCACACTATTACATTTCAATTCCACCAGGTAGGAACCGGAATCAGGAATTAGCCTGTCCAGGTCAAAGGTGTCTCCATCTTCTTGCCATCCCGAAGCAGCAATAAATTCATTTGAATATCTGTCGAAAACGGTAGCTTTCCACAGTGCGCCTGCGTCTACCGCTTCCTGCGGCTCTATATCAACCGAAATGCTGCTGGTAGTTTTCGTATCATTGGACTGAACCGTGAATGAACCGGTCATTGAAGAATTCCAGGTATTGTCTGAATTTTCGGCTTCAACCTTAATCGTGTACGTACCGGGATCACTACCGGCAGCCCATGAATATGAACTTGTATTGGCATCCCACCGGGATTCAAGCAACTGAAAAGAATCGCCGTCCGGCGCTTTCACCCGGAAATGGTATGAATACTGCGTGGAAGGACCACCACCGTTGACCTCTCCTGTGACTGTAACGGTTTCACCGGCGGCAACAGTATCTTCACTTACGAAAACGCTAAGAGAAGCATTAAGAGGTTCCGGTGCCGGGTCGTCATCATTCGCTGAAAAATTAAAAGGGTCACGCGCGTTATCCCTTTCATATCCGCATGAAGACATTGAGATAAATAACAAGAATATACCGGCAAGTATAAAGAGAACGGAAAAATTATTAACAGTATTGGACAAA
>JAAENB010000672.1 GCA_024224995.1 bacterium
ACAATATCTCAGGAGAGCTTTTTGCGGGGTATCACCCCGTGGCAGTAGCGCAGGCCATAGCAGGAAAAGATCTTTTTGTTCAACTTGCCACACAGGTAAGCCGGGATCTCTTATTTCCGGGACCGGGAGAGGAAGAAAAGATAGAGTACCATATTCGGACCTGGTACACGCAAGAGCTGCTCTCTGTGATAGGAAAAGCCCTGAAAAAAGAGGGGGTCCTTATGGCCGATATTCTCAAACCGCCGGAGTCACCGGAAGAGGGGACTCAAACCTATTGTCCCCGGTGTCATTGCTGTTACATGGTAGAAGAGGGGGAGTGCGCGGAGTGCGGGATTCCCCTGATCGTTTTTTCCGCTTCGTAATTTATGGCGCTCTTTTTCCGGAATATTTTATTTTTGGTTGACATTATTATAGGGTGAGTTAATTTTTATCTTGTCTCTTATCCTCAATATATGTCAGGCGAAAAAACAATGATCTATTTTATTCGTCATGCTGAAAAATCATTAACCGGAGAGCAGGCTTTAACTGAGCGGGGCTTCCATGATGCGTATAATTATGGGAAATTTTTATCTCAGCAAGGCTTACGGTTTGATGAAGTCGTGAGCAGCCCGGTGAAGCGCTGTATGCAAACAGCAAAAAAAATTATTGAAGGCCTCCATGCCGATATTGTTATACAAAAAAGTCATTTACTCGGCGCCCCCGGCATCTTTGTTCAAAATGATAAACAGGCCGCCCAGGTATTTGACAGGTTTTCGGTTCATGAAGTAATAAACCTGATCATCCAGGGAAAAATACTACCCGGTTTTTTCCCTTTTCGGGATGCCTGCAAACCCCTTATAAATGAAATTCAGACGAAACTCTCCTTACGGAAGTCTGTATTATATATTTCACATGACGCCGTAATTATGCCTTTTATCGCGCATATAAAAGGGAGTAAAAGAATAGAGCTGTCCGAAATCGTTAATTATCTCAATGGTTACACGCTTAATGTGATTCGCTGTAGGAAAGAGACACGGCTTTTTGTTGCCGGAGAAGCGCGGCGCTAATAATTTTTGGTGATACAATGAAAATTATATTTGACAGTATTTTGGAATAAAACTATTTAATAATAACAGTATATAGAGTAGCAGCCATCGAACAACCGCCCCTGTTAGATAGTATTTTATCACTCTATCGTATCAAACTCAACAAAACATAATGGCTTTAAAGCATTCAGGGAGAAACTATGAAAAAGTTACTTACTTCATTTTTCGTATTTATAGCGGTATTTTTAATTTCACAAGGTGCTCTAATGGCAGCAGGGGAAGAAAGACCGGTTTCGGCAGGGAACGTAGTTCTTGCCGTTGGAAATTTGTGTACATTTCAGAAAGGAACAGGGGATCTATATAGAAACGGTAATTCTTATGTGGGAGTGAGTCCGTCCACCGTCCTGGAAGCACATTTCCTGGTTGTAAAGGGGCTTGCCCTGGGAACATCATTTTTTATAGGGCAGGAAACACAAACCGATGATTATGGAGATACGCTTGAACTTTTTGCCTGGTCTATTGGCCCCTCAATATATTATTATATTGATTTTGGCGAGAACCTGATCCCTTACCTTGGAGTAAAGTTTGTATATGGCAAACAGGAACTTGATCCCTATAGTGTTACCACATATTCTTATGGCGGAATGGCAGGGCTGAATTATATGCTTCTGGACAGCCTGGGAATTTACTTACAGTATTGTTTTACAAAAGATCTTTACGTAGCTAAAAGGCCGGTCTCGTTTTGGTCGGGAAGTTATGACGCGGAAGTAGAGGTGCATGGGAACCTGCATAAAATAGACCTGGGATTCAGGGTTTTCTTTTAGGGGAAAAGTGGATATATTGCTCATTTTGTCATGAAAAATTAAAAAAAATTAACTTTACATCGTAATTTATCCCCATATTGGTAATGGGAAAATTATTCCTTCTGATGAAAATGATGCATTTGCCGGATTACAGCCATCTTAAAGATCAGCGTAAATCAATTATTAATACATTGGATGATATA
>JAAENB010000673.1 GCA_024224995.1 bacterium
ATGGGCTAATCTCAGCCCGGGGTTTTAACCCCTCGTTATGATGAAGGAAGTCCTGGTTTTAAATTTTAGTTTCTTGAGAGCAGCTGACCCTGCGAAGCAGTTTACACGAAGCCCTGACCCCCCATACTTTCAAGCCAGCGCACAACCAAAATTTAGTTCTTTAAGAGGGAACGGAATTTTGTTTGATTTTCCGTCGTACTGTACGGCTTTTTTTCCGTTCCCTCTTTTTGTTTATGTTTCTGAATGTTATATATAAGCGTCGCTGGGAGCTCTATCGTCACAAATTTTTTGATTTATTTTTATTTTTTTTTACAAGCCGGTTAGCCGGTTAGCGGAAAAAAAATAAAAAAAGTTGACATTGGTTGCATTGTTTTTAATTCTGCTTTTCCGCTCAAAAAAATTAATCAAATAATACAATAATCAAATAATTAATCAAACAAAGGAGGTTACCATGTTAACCAATAAACAAAAGAGTGTTTTAAAATTTATTTTTAAATTGCTTCCCATTGTGTGCATCATGTTTCTTATGGGGTGCGACAATTCCGACGGCAAACCCTGGGACAGGATCAAGGGTAAGATCGCCTATTCCTGGACCGAGTATACCGGTGCGTACCCTAACAGGTATTATGTTCATAACATTTATGAAATAAACGGTTCGGAAAAGAGAGTTTCCAGCATCAAGGAAACCAGGGATTTCGGATTTTCTGATCTTTCCTGGAAGAGTGATGGTTCACTCATTAGTTTTTATTCCCGTGAGAACAGCAGCGACAGCGGCAGGATCTATAACCTTGACGTAGCCTCAGGTTCTGTTACGCCGCTTATTGAAGACGGGAAGTATCCCGCATGGTCCGCCCAGGATAAACTGACCTACATCAAGAATGGTTCCGGTTCCGGAGTATATGATTTTTTTGTGGACGACCTGGCTGTTGTGTCCATAAAAGCCATGAACACCAGGCCGGCTCTTTCTCCTGATGGAGCGGACATTGCCATCTCCTTACGCCTGGGAAATAACTGGGATCAATTCAGTCTTAATACATTTAATACCGCTCAGGCCGCTGACTCTTCCCTGCTTTTTGAAAGTGAGTTTCCTATCCTGTATCCTCAGTATTCTCCCGACGGCAGCAAGATCGCCTTTATTCTTGAAACCAATGATTCCGAAAAAGGCGGCCAGTTGTGGGTTATTGACGCCGACGGTTCTAACGCGAAACAAATCTCCGTGGGGAATGCTGTTTCATACCCTGCGTGGTCTCCCGACGGTGCTGTTCTTGCCTATGAAAAATGGGCGGAAGTTGCGTCTCCCATTGAAAAAGTCTGGATGCAGTATGTGTATGTTGTAGATGTTGCTACTAATGAAAATTGCCAGATGAGTACGGAGTATGGAAAAGCTCCTACGTGGATTGAGTAGGGAAAAAGGTTCGAGGTTCGAGGTTTTTTGTCGGAGGGGCGGTTTTGCCCCTGCCGGTTCCCGGGATTTCCAAAAAAGTTGTTGTTCGGATTATGGACATGTTGTATATATAATATATCATTAAAAAGTAAACTGTTTTTACCGGGGTTCTATTGTGAAATGGGATGTTGATATTCCCGCATCGAAGGTGCGGGCCGTGAGTGAAGGGGGCTCTATTGAAAAGGAGCTTTTGGGGATTCTTTCTTTCTGCTGCGGCAGGGAGATTATTTCCGGAGAGCCTGTTGCGGATATGAAGTATGATGACTGTGTTGGCCCTGTGGAACGAACGGTCTTCTTTGGCGACCGGAGCTATGGTCTTCTCTTAAAGGCCGCTCCCATTATTTCCGGGGTAGGGGTCCATGGTGAGGAAGGAGTATGGAAATTTTACGGGCTTCCTCCTGGGATAACGATCGGCGCGAAGTCCCGTTTGGATATGAGAGGGTGGGGGCGTAATTTTTTTTCCCTGGAAATGAAGGGTGATAATACCCGGATTGGGGAATGTATTGAGTATGCTGAAGAGAACTTTGCCCGGGAAATAAAAAAGATTATTGGATAGAGATTAATATCACCCTTTAATCTTTTTTTAGTTTTTCTATTTCAAGCGCCTGTTCGGCTATTCTGTTTTTTAGTTCCCGGTTTTCTTCTTCAAGTTCTTTCATTGTTTTTGGGCGTGGATTCTGTATTGTTACCGGAGCTCCGGCAGCGGCTTTCTCTTGGCGGGAGAGATTTTTTACCAGCATGATAATGAACAGGGATAAGACGGCTCCGGCGATGAGCACCCAGGTTAATATATCTTTAAGGCGAATGGGATTCTTCACGGCGATAAAAGTTTTGAAAGAAGTATTAATATCATCCTTGTTTTTTACTTTGATTTGAAACTGGTGAAGCTGGTTGTCGGCATAAATGCTCTCAACCTTAAATTTGATCAAATAGGGCTGTTCTATTTGTTTAATAATCCCGGTCATTGATTGTTGAATCGTATCACTGGTTCCTGAAAGCAAATAATCTCCTCCCGTAAGTTCCGATACCGCTGCTATTCTATGGAGATCCTTGCCTGCTGACTGCTTTATTCCTATGGAATAAACAGGAAGACCTTTCTCGCTAAGGATCGAGCAGCATTGCGCTTTGTTATATCTACTTCCGTATTCTCTTCCCGAAGCCATAACGATAACTACTTTTCTTTTTAATTTCGATTCATCGATTTTCCTGGCAACATAGACCAGGGCGTCGTATAAATGGGGATTACCTCCCATTACTTTGCATTCTTTTATTGTATCAATCATGGTTTCATTTTTTTGTTCGGTCTGTAGTATGGGCTTAACCTCTTCAGCGAACAGGTACAGTGAAAGCGTGTCCTGCGGGAGCAGCGATTTCACTAATACCGCCGCGGCTTTTACCTGGTTCTCAAAATGTTCACCTTCCATCATGCCGTTTGCTGCCATGAGGAGCGCGTAGGCGGTTCCCTTTTTACGACTGGTGGATACGGAGGCGAGTTCCAGTGGCGTTTCTACTTTCTCTCCGTCGATATATACCGTAAAATTTTCTTTTTCCAGGGATACAAGCGGTTCATGGTTTTTACCCGTTACCGATATAAAAGCTTCCACATTGGGAAAATTATCCGGAATGATTTGATCTATCCTGGCAACCAGGTTTTTTTCGCGGGCTATTGCTGTTGTATGGAAAAAAGATATCCCTCCATGAGCGAGAAGCAATATTGTTATAATTTTTAGCGCGGTTTTCTTTTTCATTAAATTTTTCTCCCGTGTTATTCTGCTCAATAATCTATTCAATGATTATCATCTGTCAATCGATTTTTGTTCCACCTGTGCGCTCTATAGAATTGCTCTGTAAAAGTGTGTCGTTCATACCTCTTCCGGTAGCGTTCATTCTTGTTTTGTTGACGATAGTAAATAAAAAGCGTATCTTTGATTTTATAAGGATCAAATTCGCCCGGATGGAGATTGTATGAGAGCACTCAGAGAGTATGGTTTTAAATTGGCAGGGCAATGGTTTTTGAGCAACAATAAATCTACCCAACATCTTTCATTTCTGGACGGCATTAATTTTTCGCTTCCAAAAGAGTTAATTCGAGAAAAAAATATTGTTTATTCTTTTATTGTTAACTCTTCAAGTATTATCTACATAAATCAAACAACAGCAGGTATGGGCGCGCGCTTTCCCGCTTACCGGTATGGCAGTCCTCTTAAGTCCGATATTGATAATGAAGTTAAGATATCAATTACCCGGGCTCTGGCCGGCAAACAAAAAGTTGAAATATGGTATTCCAAACCTATCGCGAAGTACGAACTTCCCGGTGGTGACTTTTTAGAAGTTCCAGCCAGTAAACCGGTTGAAGAGCATTTAATTGAAATTCTTAAGCCCGAGTTGAACATTCGGAATTCCCATGGGGAGCGGTTATTTTAAATGTTTAACAATTTCTATGTATTCATTTTCTTCATCATCCGGATCTTCTTCCAGGTATTCCCTGGCAAGATCCATGGCTGTTTGATTTGACCCGTCTTTGCTGCGCGCTGTTTTGTCTGCTCCTTTATCGACCAGGAATTTCACTATCTCCGGGTAGCAGTTATATACGGCGTGCATAAGCCCTGTGTACCCATCCTCATCTGCCGCATTGAGCTCAGCTCCTGCTTCAAGAATTTTTTTTACATCTTCCAGCTCGCCATCGGTACAGCGATACCAGAGCTCCTCATTTTTTTCTTCCTGGCTTAGTGAATCATATTCATCACTCATTATTTTCTCCTTATTCACTTTATTCGTCCGTAGTATATGTGTTATTACATCGTATGTCAAACCGTTTATTTTCATTGGTTTTTCCCGGTTTTGCCGCGTTAGATGCTTGACAAAACAGATAAAATGAGGTGAGTGTATCTATAATAGAGTGTCAACATGTTTTAAACAATAGGATGGTAATATGAAATTTATCAAAGTTCTTCCTCTTTTCGTAATTGTAAGTATCGCCGGTTATGCTGTTGCTTCAGGACTTCCCGAAAGAGCTCTTGTCGAAATCGGTATGGTTAATGAATCCATTGAACTGGAAAAAGAATTGAACAGCAGAGAGAATGTTCCTATTCCAAAAAGTGGAAAATGGTTTGAAGTCGTTATTGGGGAAATACCGGTAGTAGTGACTGCCCCTCACGCCACCCGCCCGTTTCGAAATGGGAAGAGGCGCTTTTCCGATGGAGGCGGGACTGCCGCGTTAGCTGTTGCTGTTGGTCAATTAACCGGCGCTACGGTTATGTATACGACGTATGAAGGGCCTTCCAAACCTCCTTCTGATCCTAACAGTTATGATAACAGTCCTTTCAAAATTGAACTGGGAAAAGTTCTTACTAAGGTTAAACCGAAATTTGTTTTAGACATTCATGGCAGCCACCCGCATCGGTCTTTTGATATCGACATGGGGACGATGAATGGGGAGTCTCTTCTCGGAAATGAGGAACTTGTTTATAACCTTATTAAACACTTACGTGCTGAAGGTATAAATTGTCTTTCTTCTAACCGGTTTGCCGCGTCTAAAACTCCAACTATTACCAGGTTTTGCAAAAATAATAGTGTCCCTGCTATTCAGCTGGAAATTAACTCTACCTGGGTTAGTCCCGGTGCTGGTACTATTGAAGCCCAACGGTTTTCCAGATTAATTCAGGCCCTTACGAGGTTTGTTCGCACTTCTCTTAAGTAGGCGGGCACCATTGTTCATGGTTTGGGGACTTTTTCACCGGATTTCTTCTATATAATAGTATAATAGCGAGGTGAGCGGCTAAATAATTCCTTGATGTTTTTTTACCCCCATGATCTATTGTCCAATATCCAGTTAATATGAGGAACTATTATGAAAGACACAAATGACAGCGTTGAGATCCTATTGGCTTGTATTGAATCCCTGGATGAGCCCTTTACTATTGATCTCCCTTTTGAAAAAACCGGTATTCCTCCGAAAGGGGTATTTGTCAACAGGCTGCAGAATCATATTGAAAAAAGCGGCCAGTATGTTCTTACGCAACTTAAGGATGGTGATATTCTTATTCATCCCAAAACATCTTTCCTGAAAGATATTCCTTTTCGTATTCTTCCCACGGAAATGGAAATTGACCGGAATTTTATTATCCCCGGGCACCGTATTATCCCTTTTAATTTTCCCGGGCTTCCTGTTGATGAAGTTGAATTCCGGTATAAAGGCAAAAAAATTCAAAAAGAAGCTCTCTCCTTTCAATGGAAAGAAGTGGAGATCTATTTTACCCTCCTGGATATGTTTGCTGTCCCCCTTCTTGATTTTGACAAAGATAATGATTTTGACGACAATACCAGCGTTACGCTGTATACCTACGACCTGGGCGGCTTTTATAAAGAAAACAATTTTAAATTCGGTGATACCATCATTGTGAAACCCCTTGACCTGAGAGAAGGAATTTTCGAGCTCTCTGCTGATTCTCCGGAAAATATGAATGCCGCGAGCGATGAAATTCAAAAAGTCGATGATATTTTCTACTCTTCGTTGAGTGATGTTCTGGACGAGGGCCTGCCCTTTCCCTCCGTAGAAAAACAGCTTCTTCACGCTTATTACGTATGGGTCAATAATGTCAAGTCTCCTCCTCCTACATCTATGGCCAAACTGATCAGCAGCAAAGGTGAAATTACTCTTTCCATGCTTTCCTCCGGCATCAGGGTATTTCATTTTAATGACCAGGATCCTCAAGAGCTTGAGCATTATAATGATATTGATTTATCGGATCCTCGATCTTTTGAAGATGAAGACCACGACCTTGAATCCATAAATGGTATTCTTACCTTCCTGAGAAACAATAATTCCGAAACTGTTGTTCGCGCCCTGATCCTGCAGCAGATTTCCAAAAACTATAAATTAAAGTACAATAACATTATCGATTACCTGTTCAAAGATCTTGAAAAACCCCATATCCCCCCTGAGCTCCAGGATGCCTTTCAAGAACTCGTTTTATCTCTATACAACGACCTGTTAGAAGAACACGGTGACCGGACTCCTCTGCTCCCGCTCATCACCGCCCGCCAAAAAATTTTCGATATCTTACTCTCCATCTCCCTCTTCTTACGTTCTCTTGACCGGAAAAAGATTGACCTGGAAAAGCTGCCCCGGCAGGATATATTTAATCTTATGGAAATGGTTTCTTCGCTTGAAAGTATGCTTCGTATGTTTGAAGATGTTGACCCGGCAAACGGTACTGAAGGTTTGCCCGAGCTTATTGCCGGCATTTCAGAGATGGAGGAAATTATTCCCCAATTTATTGAAGATATTTGGCTGCAGATTGAGGGGGACTGAAAAATAATAATTTAATTGGAGTTATAAAATTATGCAAAATGTACTTTTTTATTATACCGGGACAGGCAATTCTCTCTGGGTTGCTAAGAAGCTGGCACATCAAATAGGGGATTGTTCTATTATACCGGTTACCAGTGAATTGGCCTTAGCGGCTTATACTAAAGCGGAAAAGGTTGGGTTTGTTTTCCCAATTCATTGGTATGGCCCGCCAGGAAAAATGCTTGAGTTTATTGATTCCCTGCCGGGAGGTTCTTCCAAATATTTTTTTGCTTTAGCCGTAAGCGGAGGACAGGTCGCGAAGTCTCTTATCAAACTTAAAAAATTTATGAATTCAAGGAAAATGCCGTTATCGGCAGGATTTGAAATTATTATGCCTTCAAATTATATAATCTGGAAAGGCGCGGATCCTAAAAAATTACAGGAAAAAAGGTTTAAAAAAGCAATAGAGAAAATTGAACGTATAACGGCAGTTGTGAAAACAGGTGAACAGGGACCTGTTGAAAAAGGAGCTCTCTGGGAAAATATATTATTATCATCTTTGAATCCTTTTTTTGTGAAATATGTCGATAAGACTGATAAAAATTTTTGGGTGAACGAAAAGTGCAATTCCTGTGAAACCTGCGTGAAAATCTGCCCCGCGAAAAATATCGAAATGAAAGAAAATAAACCTGCCTGGCTTCATAAATGTGATAAATGCCTGGCCTGCTTACAATGGTGTCCCAAAATTGCTATCGAGTATGGGAAAAGGTCAGCAGGATTTGACCGGTATCATCATCCTGAAGTAAAACTTAAAGAGCTGCTTTCCGGGTGAACTCTTAAGAAACTCTTTTTAAATAGGGCTTTTTACTGCTTGCCCCCTATCCCCCTGAGGGGGCACCATCCCCCCCTAACCCCCGAGGGGGAAGAAGATGTTGGAAAATGATTCTAAAAACCCAAAAGGGTACATTTGCCTTTCCAAAAACTCTTGCGCCCCTTCAGGAATCTCCATAGCCCTGGCCAGAAACCAGCCAGTAAAGGCGTTGCACTGCAACGTCTCTCAGAACCAAACCCTTTTCCGGAGCATCTTCGCAAAACAGACCCCGGTCTCAACACAGTTTCTGATCTATTTTTCCCGGCCCTCTGTGTCACTTATTCCGTGAAATCAATGACTTATACGGAGAATCTTCCTGAAACAATAAAAAAAACAATAAAAAATAAACGTTTTGCAAAAAATTTGCCCCTTTTGTTGAAAAAATCACACTGTATAACAAATACATTAAGAATATTTAAAGGAGGATACTATGAGAAAAATAGCAATTATCTTAACAAGTTTAACGTTTTTTTTATTTTCCTGTATGGATGGAAAGGATAAAAATGGCGGCAATGTTACAAAAAGTTCAGTAAATGATATAGTGCAATTTGAACTACCAGGGCAGACCGGACCTGCTGTAATACATTCGGCAAATCATACTGTAAACATAGAAGTAGTGAATGGAACTGACCTGAGATATTTAACCCCAACTATTATAGTGTCGGCGGGTGCCGCAATAGATCCTCAATCGGGCGATTTGGTAGACTTCAGTTCAGGTTCAGTGGGTTATACGGTAACTGCAGAAGACGGCACAAGACAGCTCTGGGAGGTTACAGTAACAGAAGCTGCCTTTGTAAGCTCATCTAATAATATACTTACTTTTGAGTTAGCAAACCAAACAGATCAGGCAATTATAGATGTCAGTAATCATACCGTTACTATTGAAGTAAGCAGTGGGACTGGTCTAACCGGTCTTTCTCCAACAATCACTATTTCCGGTGGCGCGGCAATTAGTCCGCTTTCCGGCGCATCGGTTGACTTTGATTCCGGACCGGTAAGCTACACAGTAGAAGCAGAAGACGGCACTGAGCAAATCTGGACAGTCACGGTAACTGAAGCAGCAAGTTCGGCAAATGATATTCTTGGTTTCTCTCTTACAAACCAAACGGGACCGGCAACTATTGATGAGGAGAACCATACAGTGGTCATTAAAGTAAGCGCTGGTACTGGTCTAACCGGTCTTACTCCAACAATCACTATTTCCGGTGGTGCGGCAATTAGTCCGCTTTCCGGCGCGTCGGTTGACTTTGATTCCGGACCGGTAAGCTACACAGTAGAATCAGAAGACGGCACTGAGCAAATCTGGACAGTCACGGTAACTGAAGCAGCAAGTTCGGCAAATGATATTCTTGGTTTCTCTCTTGCAAACCAAACAGGACCTGCTGTTATCAATAGTACAGCCGGAACAGTCGCCATACAAATTCTCTATAATTCCAATATGTCTGCTCTTTGTCCCGCCATGAGCGTTTCTGACAAAGCAAGCATATTACCGGGATCAGGAGTCGCTGTTGATTTTAGTAGTGGTCCTGCCGGTTATGTAGTAACAGCAGAGGATGGTTCACAAAAAACATGGACCGTAACCGTTGATGGCATTCATGTACCGCCGGTTTCCGATAATGCTGTCTGGTATAAAAAAATCGATAGTAATACCGATAGCAGTGAATTTGGGAAAACAGTAAAAATAGATTCGGAAGACAGCGTTTATGTCATTTCAACTGGTATTAACTATGATTGGTGGCTTATTAAATACTCCAAATTTGGAGCTCAGCAATGGGAGGAGAAATATGATGGCGCCGGACCAGCCATGGCAATTGATTCAAATAATAATGTATATGCTGCGGGCGTTGGTAAAAGGTTTATTACTATTGATGGAAAGACGAAAACATATTGCTACTGGAATATTAAAAAGTTTTCAAGTGACGGAGTTGGAGATCTTACAAACTGGAATAAAGAATTTGAGGCTGGTTTCGCAATGTACGATGAAATTCATGCTATTGCCATTGATTCAAATGACAATGTCTATGTTGCCGGTTCAGGAAGCAAGCTTATCAGCAGCACCAGTAAGCGTGACCTGTGGATTAAAAAGTTCACCAGTGACGGCGTGGAAGATACAACAAACTGGGATAAAAAAATTGATGGTAATGGAGGTGACGACACTGTTCATTCCCTTGCCATTGACTCAAGTGATAATGTTTTTGCGGCATGTAAAAGTCAAAACATAGTCACAAGCTCCAGCGGCTACGATATATGGATTAAAAAATATTCCAGTGATGGGGTGGAGGATTCAGCCAACTGGGATAAAAAATTTGATTTTAACAATGATAATGATTCTAATCCCCACGTAGCTATTGATTCTGATGATAATATTTATGTTGCCGGAACCGGTAAAAATCTTGTTAGTGATTCAAGCAGTAGTGATTGGTTTATCAAAAAATATTCCAATGATGGTGTAGAAGATACTACCCGGTGGGATAAAAAATTTGATGGAAATTCCGACAGTGATGCAATCTATTCAATAACAATCGATTCAAATAACAATCTTTATGTGGCAGGATATGGCAAAAATCTAATAAGCAGTACGAGTAATCTTGACTGCTGGATTAAGAAGTTTTTAAGTGATGGTGTTGAAGATACACTTGAATGGAATATGATGTTTGATCAGAATGAGTGGACCAATATTGTTTCATCAATAGCGGTGGATTCATCTAATAATATTTTTATGGTTGGGTATGGTTACAATTTAAAAAATAGCCATAGTTATTTTGATGCCTGGCTAATGAAATATATGTATTAAAAATATATATAAAAACCTGGAAAGGAATCATATCAAATCAATTTTGATGCGTGATTCCTTTCTTACTGATAGTTTTATTTGCCTTTATCATATCCGGATGTTTCAAGATAGCGCGGAGGCCTTCCGGGAGTAGTCAACGCAATACTCGTGATGTAACCCGTAAAGATTCAAGCTATGAGAAGAGAGGCCCTTTCAAAAACAGGGGAAACCAATTACGATATCCCCTGCGAATTATTTTTAACGGTACCTCCTGTCCTTATTCATGGTATGGGGGTTGTTTTTGAATTGTTATTTTCATTTGATTCTGCTACCATATTTTTGGGATCAGCAATAACCGTACATCCATTTACATTCGCGAGATTGCTATTGTCGGCGTGTGCCAGAGGCAGAAAATCCGCTTCTATAGAAGTTGATGCTCCCGCTGCTAATCCCGCTTCATTCTTACTAACCTGCGGCCTGTGGTTTGAAGATACCGGGTCTTCGTCAGCGTTCGCGTATATCATAAAAGCTCCGGCATCTTTATTGCCGACGTTCTTAACCTCTGCTTTACATTTTTTAGCAGCGGCATTCCACACTACTTGCGGTGACCCTATTATTTTAAGATCAGGCCCATCAACGGGATCACATCCAATAAAAGCCATTGTGAAAACAGACAAAAAAACGATAAGAATTGTATTTTTCATAAACCTTTCTCCTGATAGTTTGATAGTTGCGATAAAACTATTTTAGTTTAAAAAAGAGTTTTGTAAACAAAAATAGCTGTATTATACTGTTGGTACATGATCGTATTATTTTTTGTATTATTTGTACTATTATCTTTGACCTTTTTCGCTCATGCTCAGGAATATGGGGCAGGTTGTTTGGGTCTGTTTTCTGCCTCCTGAGGAACTTTAATTACTGTTGACATTTCATAGATTTCAGTTAAAATATTTATATAAATCCGGCATAAAATATGGAATGTTTAATGAAAACATCAATTGTGAAACTGGATATTGTTGGTTCAAAACAATACATCATTGATCTGGGTAAGTATTTTGTATTCATCACAGGGCGACTGCATATATCTTATTATTGATGCTGTTGATCCGGCAATTGAGCAGACCATTTGTTTTTTAAACACATGGTTTGAAGAGAAAGGGACTGTTCCCGATTGCCGTGCCGTGATTGCTTTTGATCACCTTGATGAGATCCGGCTGCTTGAGAGAATAGAACTTCTTTCAAAAGGTTTTGAAGAACTTTCCCTTATTGAAAAACATGCCTATGAAGGTCAAATCCTGGTTACTGAAAACGCGGCAAAACAGACAAGCAAATATAAGGACTCATTTATTGATAAGGGCTTTGAAGAGCTTGGTGATACTGAAAGATTTAAATTGTATCAACTTTCCTATGATGACCCGAGAATCAGGAACGGCAGGATCATTTATGGTACTGAGGAATTGGAAGACCTGGATGAGGGGTTTTTACGGGAATTTTTAAGCCGCTGTTCTATTGAATTATTGGCAGTATCGCTCCATGGGCTCAGTCCAAAATCGAATGAGTTATTCAAAAAACTGCTCACTCCCGGGAGGAGGGAGGACGCGCTTTTACCTTCGTAGAACCAAGACCCCTGGGGTTACAGGTGGGGCAGAAAGTACAGGTTCGATATATTATAAGGGACAATAAGCTCTATGACGCCCAGGTGCTAACAAAGGAGAGCGCGTCGGTCAATTATTTTCAGTGGGGTGTTCTTGGCGTATTAGCGCTGGTCTTTGGCGGCATTGGCTTTGTGTGCATACGCAGTCTTTACCAGATGAAAACCGGTACGTGGAAGGGGTAATTTTCTCAGGAATAGTCTTGACATGGTCAATCCGGTTAAATATTGTTGGATTATACACTAAATATTAACAATCTCGTATAATCAATTATGATAAAATCAATAGAAATAGAAAATTTTAAATCCATTCAAAAATTAAAGATGGACCTGGGCCGGGTATCAATACTAATCGGAGAAAACGGCTGCGGTAAAAGCAATATCCTGGAAGCAATAGCTTTAAGTTCCGCTGCGGCAAATAACAAACTCGATAATGAATTTCTGGCCTCCAGGGGAATCAGGGTTACAGATCCTCAATTTATGCGTGCCGCTTTTGATAAAGAAAATCTTACACAGAAAATAAAGATAAATTTGCTAGGGACTGATGACAACCACTTTAATTGTGCCCTTGGAAATGACAATACCCCATACTCTGAATGGAGCCAGGCGATTGAACCTCTTCCTGTTGAATTTTTAGAAAAAATTCGGGAGAAGGTAGAGAAAAAAGCTATTAAAGAAATGACAGAAGAAATTGTTCTGGAAGTTTTTAAAGAAGCTCTCGAAGAAATTGATCCGGAAGTTTTGAGAGAAAATATACAAAATTTCGAAAAAAATATTGTGATGCCTAACTTGCCTAACTTGCATGATTTTCTCATCTACTCTCCAAAAAATCCAACATTACGAATATTTGAAAAAGAGGGGCAGATTCAGCCGTTAGGCATTAATGGAGAAGGGTTATATAAACTCTTAAAAGTTCTAAGCCTCGATGAAAATAAAGAAAAACTAAATGAGATTAGAGAGAAACTTCACTTTATTGACTGGTTTAAAGATTTCGAAATTCCCGGGAATTCATCTGAGAATGAAAAGTTTATTCATATTAAAGATAAATACCTGGATGAAGAAATATCCTATTTTGATCAAAAAAATTCAAATGAAGGTTTTTTGTTTTTACTTTTCTATTTTTCTCTTTTCATTAGCGATAAAACACCTAAGTTTTTTGCCGTTGATAATATCGATGCCTCTCTTAACCCAAAATTATGCAGCCATTTGATTAAAGAATTGATAGAACTGGCAAAAAAATACGACAAACAGGTAATTCTCACTACTCACAATCCTGCAGTTCTTGACGGCCTCAACCTGGATGATCCGGAACAAAAACTCTTTGTTATATACCGGAATAAATCCGGCCATACAAAAGCCAAAAATTTCTTAAAGCCCGAAACTCCGGAAGGACAGGAACCGGTCAGATTATCTGAGGCGTTTATGAGAGGATATATCGGGGGACTTCCCAGGGGGTTCTAAATATGGCTAATTTTGGATTGATCACAGAAGGCGTTACCGATCAAATTATCATTGAAAATATTTTAAACGGCTACTTTAAGAGTGATGATATAATTGTAAATGAACTACAGCCCTTAAGAGATGAAACCGACAGCAACAGGTCTGAAAACTATGGCGGCTGGACACTCGTTTTTAATTATTGCAAATCAAACAAATTTAAAGAAGCATTTCCATTTAATGACTATATTATCATACAAATAGATACGGATGTATCAGAAGAAAAACATTATGATGTTTCAAAGCGTGATGAGAATGGAAAAGAATTACCGCCGGAAGAATTGATCGAAAAGGTAATCGAAAAGTTTAAAGGCTTAATTGGCGAAGATTTTTTCCTGCAAAACAGGGATAAAATAATCTTTGCAATATCGGTCCATTCTATTGAATGCTGGCTGCTGCCTCTTTATTATACAGATAAGAAAAAGGCTAAAATTACAAGCTGCCTGCGTACATTAAACCAGGAACTTAATAAAAAAGAAAAGTTTACAATCGACCCTGAAAATAAAAATCCTGATTATTATGAGCGTATATCGAAACCGTATCTCAAACATAAAACCTTGATGAAACATTGCCGGGAAAATCCAAGTTTCGAAGTTTTTATTGATGAAATTGAAAGCAAAGATATTGTTATAGAAGAAGATGAATAAAAATAATTTCTCAGCGGGGAGAGGCATGCCTCTCCTACAGACAGGAGCCCAGGGAAGGTGCCTGTTCTTGCTCCTTGCCCCTGACCCCTGAATTTTATTTATTGACCGGCTTTATACGCGTTTAAAAGCGCCTTCGTAAGAGCCGTTCTGTCAACAACACCAAGCTCACTGTCGCCTGGCCAATGTCCCAATGTCTGTGCCAGTACTCCGCCGGAATACGTAGCGTTTACATTGGTCATCACAACAACACATACGTCCTGGCTTGCTTCATATGTCATGAGTGTTAAATAACCGGGCGCGCCGCCGCCATGACCGTAAAGACTACCGGCAGAGCCGTCATCATAGCTGAAATCATTATGTTTTACCCCATACCCATAATCATCATTGTTGGGAGCGGAATCTTTCAGCGTTTCTCTTACCGCGGCACTTACGGCGCTGCCATTATCGCTGTAGAGTTCAAACCCCCATTTCGCGAGATTGTTGGCAGTAGACATGATACCGCCGGCAGCCCACGTAGTTCTGCCGTCGCCCAGGTAAAAATTTAAATCCTGACCAATACTTTGGCCATATTGATCTAATAAAAATCCAAAATCCATTAAACCGTCCATGTCCTGACCAAGAGTTCGAGGCTCATCAAAGCCGGTTACTATATTTGAAGGAATATCGTCCTGGCCGCCAAGAGCGGCATCAATAGTGAGAGGAGTAAAAAAATTATCTTTTAAGAGATTATTTAATTGAGTACCGCCCGACATAACTTCAGCTATCATTCCGAGTAAAATATAGTTGGTATTTGAATAACAAAAATCATTATTCGATTCACGCTCGGAAATAAGCAGGTTCAATGACAAATAGGGATTCCATGAAGAACCTTCCACAGTCAAAGGAATCATGCCAGCAATGTTATCGGCATAATTTTTCATGCCCGTAGTATGAGAAAGCAGTTGTCTAACGGTAGCGCTAAGGTTTATTCTATCAATATCACTTGAAGAAGCCGCAAGGTCACCGGTTTGAGCGTAATCAACAAGATCAAGGAGCCTGTTAAACATGGGGAAATAAGGATACTTGTAAATCGAAGGATCAGCCGGATTATATGCCGCGTTAGCCGGGTCCAATCTTGGATCAGCCGGATCAATTGGTCCTAACAATTCAAGCACGGTGCTGTCTAAGGTGTAGAGACCATCTTCAATTTGCTTTAATATAAGGGCCGATACTATGGTTTTTGTGATACTATAGGCGAAAGAAGGGGCTCCTTCGGAAAAGCCCGCGCCGGCAGTATAGGTAAATTCAGGTTTTCCTGCTTTATAAATAGCAACGGAAACGCCAGCTTTTTTACTGGCAGTATCGTACGCGTCTTCAACAGCTAATTGCAGGTCCGAAAGCGGCGGAGAATTCGGCGCGGTATTGGAATCTCCGCAGGATGTGAGAAGTAAGGCGAAAAGTAACAGGGTTAGAAATTTCTTCATAAAAACCTCCATAAAAAATTTAAAATTTATTTTTTCCGGAACCAATGTTTTTTTCCCGTCCCGACGGCTTTAGATTACTATAAAAGCATTAAACCTGTCTTGTCAAAATGGGTAAATTACTGATTTTGTCCGGTTTTTTTTATCATTTTATTATTCCTTTATTTTATTACGGTATGAGCTAGGGGTTTCATTCATGAATTTGTAAAATGCTCTATTGAATGTACGGAGGCTTTCAAAACCAACCATAAAACTGATATCAATCACGGAATGCTCACTATCCTTAAGGTAGGCGCATGCCTTTTCAATACGAAGTTTGTTAATATAATCACCGATCTTTATGCCTGTGTAGATTTTAAAAAGTTTAGCCATATAACCGGGGTCAAGGTCTATGAGAACGGCAAGACCTTCACGGGATATATCATCATGAAAGTTTTGTTTTATATAATCTATAATAGTATCAAGGCCCTGTTTTATCACTTTTGAGAGCTCTTCCGGTGTTTGCGGCAGGGTATGTTTATTTTTTTTATCACGGGCTTTTTGCAAAATGAAATCAATACGCTGTAGTTCATTATAAAATGTCTGGTCATCTTCATGTTTATTTTCATGTTTATCGGTTTCCCTGTTCAGGACCCGGTGAAGAGGAGCAACAATGCCAATGTAATATAAAACCGGCAGTATTATTAGAATGAGCGCCATGGAAAGAATAATGATGATAAAAATAATAATCCCGATCTTATGCATATACGCGAGATAATTCAAATAGGGAACCCCGAATCCGTATAGTGTGCCGTCTATATTTCTGATGTATTGCAAATAGTTTGTATTGTTAATTTGTAAAAAGTACTTTGCGCCGGGTTGTATGTCCTTTATGGCTATTGACCCTGAACCTTTTTTTATCTGGATCCCGCTTGGAACATCTTCCCATAAATCCGGTGTCAGTACATCGGGGCCGGTATAATCCTTGCTGTAGAGTACGGTAAGAGATGAATTCTCTATTTTACAAATATATGAGAGCGGTAATTCCTGTATAATATCTTTTGTTTTTGGGGTGATTTCCATATGAGAGATCAACGCCTGGTTAACTTCATCATATGAAATAGAACGAAAATGCATTACCAGGTATCCGGCAGATGTTATTACAAAAAGTGTGATAATCACCGGCAGCCCTGTTAGTTTATAAATATACGGGATATTTTTATATGCTGATAATAAATATACTGTTATATAAAGAGCAAAAATTATAAGAACCAGGACTGTTGTTGAAAACGTTGATAGTCCTTCAGATAGAGAGAGAACATTCATTGCGGAATAAACAATTAATGAATGCAGAACATCAAAAAGGATCACACCGGCAAAGGCGCGGGCTGTTTTCGCGTGAGCATTGGAAGGCCGGAAACATGTTTTAAGCAGGCTCTTGTACTTCCCATCCTGTTTTTCAAAAAAGACTGCCCTGCGGATGAATACAATAATGGTCCACATATAGAGCGCGCCAATTATTAATGGAGTTGCCCGGGAGAAATTTTCCGAGCCATAGGACTGGCCAAATAAGCGTATGGGTGATTCCAGGTTGATTATTATATATTCAGTGAGTCCGGCCAGTGAAAGTAGAATACCAATTATTAAAACTATTTTGCGCTCTTTTTCATTGTGGGATGTGGGAAAGTGATAAGCAAACTTGACTAAAAATAACACTATAAATGGTGAGAGACACAAAAGATACCAGAATATTTGCGCGTATTCCGAATATACCGAATACCCTAAAAAAATCAACAGGTTGTAGAAACTGGCCCCTAAAAAATAAAAGGCCAGACTTGTTTGAGCGGGTTCAAATTTTTTGCGGCTTAGTATTCTGAAAAATATTGACAGGGAAATTATGAGACCAAGCAGCGCGGGACTGATATAGCCGATTGAGTATTGGGTTATGTAGAAATTAGTCATTTATTCTATACTATCTCCGGAAGGATTTTTTGTCAATAAGATCTTAAAATTGGGCGCACCCTTCGGGCCGGGCTTCTCCGGGCTCCGCTTCGCTCCGGTCCTGCGGAAGACCTCCGGACTAAACCCTGCGTATCCCTTGCGCAGAGAGCTGCACTCTCAAGAAACTCTTTTTCAATAGGGCCTTCTTCTTCATAACGAGGGGCTGGAAGCCCCACGCTATGAGAAATCCCCATAGCCCTGGTGAATTATTTTAGAAACAGAGCCTGTTC
>JAAENB010000674.1 GCA_024224995.1 bacterium
GACTTTTTTTAATTTCAAAGAAAAAAGGCTTGAATTTTTTAGTTATGGTTTTTAACATTTTGTTAGCATCCTCGTTTTTTAACCGTGCCAGGTTATCGCCATTTAATGGCGATTAAACGAGGTTGCAAGCAATTATCTTCCATTTTATTCAATAAACCATTCTAAATCTGGGTATTATTAACAGGTATTCCGGATATAAAAGGCAGTAAGCCTCACGAATTATAAAAAATATGGCTCTGTCATCGCGGTTATGGGCATGGACGAAAATGCTGTATAAATATTAATAATTTCATCAAAAGTGGTCTGTCGGTATTTCCGACATACCATAATAAAGAATCATGGAAAGCAAATGAAAAATCAAGTATGTGTTAGCGGAAAACGAAATTGTCCGTCTGAAGACTGCGGTGGCCCCTGGGGATTTAAGGATTTACTTGATGTGATGAGAAACAGAACCATAGTCAAAATGACCTGGTCACCAATATCGATATGAAAAATAAAGAAGAGTTGTTATATGGGAAAAAAGAAAAAAGTACCGGAAAAATATAAGGTCTGGATAGACGCAAGAAAACGTTTTAAGTTGTCCCATGCCCAAATTCAAATGGCAAGAGAATTAGGGATGAATCCAAAAAAATTAGGACAATTAAATAATCATAAACAGGAATCGTGGAAAGCTCCATTACCGGTTTTCATTGAAGAATTATATCGTAAAAGTTTTGGGAAAGATCAGCCGGACACTGTAAAGTCAATTGAAGAGATATATATTGAAAAAGAAAAAAAGAAACAGGAAAAGAGGGAACGTAAGAAGCAATTAATGGACCTCATAGCATGATCTTTTTAGAAAAATGTTGTTGTAAAAGCAACTCATTTCCGGAACGGGGAGCGCCGGAATTCGTGACAACTCCCACGCCCTTGACCTGGCCCTCCACGACTTTTTATTATTGATTGTTTTGCAATGTGTTTCTATTTTTTGGGAATTGAATTAAATAATCTTTCCACAGCTTGCGCTTTCAACCGCGTCAATTCGTTATTTTTTGCCATTTTTTGTAATATCCTATCAATTTTGGGCGCCAAATCTCGATGTTTCTCATGAAGATAATGATAAATGGGGAAGGTCTTTTGAGGCGGTCGTAACGGATAGATTCCTTTAATCCCAAGAGCCTTGAGTGTATACATTCCATTAATCCGTCCAACTAACGTAAAATCTGCTCGCTTATACTGGATCATCCTCCACATTTGATCATCAGTGGTTACCGCACGACTCGATTTAAAATATTTGAGTAAAGGTTCATATCCTTTAATCCCTCTAATATAAATGAATCTATATTCCCTGAAGTCCTTCAAAGTCCTAAAAGGTATTTTTTTTCTGAAGAACACACATAATTGTATATGATTAATCGGAGTAGGTACTTTGATTAATGTAGGATAAGATTTTTCAATTTGGCTAATTCGTTGGATTTCTCCGTCAACTTCCCCTTGAGAGGACCATATTATAGCTCTTCTCGCTGGGAGTATTCGAAATGTCAGCTTTATGTCAAGATATTCATATGCTTTTGTTAAAATATATTCTCCAATATATTGATCGGAAAGTCCTTCCACTTTAGCCAGAACAAGGTGCTGTTTAGCATAAAGCGTAGAAGTATATAAAATACAGAATATTCCTGTCACTATTAGCTTTTTCATTTTATTCTCTTCATTATTTATTCCCAAATAACTTCATCTGACTATTCCTCAGAGTATATGAAGTGAACCCCATTGTCAATTCAATTTTAAATTCCTCATGAAAGCTATACGCCATGTTAGGCGTTATCCCTCTTCATACTTTAGACTTCGCCGGAATCGTTCAACCACCACCTCACCGGTATCCGCATCAGGAATGTTCTCTCAGGGAAGGTGTTCTATTAAAACCGGATTACGCAAGCCGGCGACGAGCCAACTGTTATTAACCTATTTGAATTTCTTTTTATCCTCTGAATCAATACTAACTTCACCACTGGCTTTAATTTCAATTGTAAGATGATAGAAATAATCCGTGTTTATATTCTTTGTCCGGAACTCAACTTCAAATCCCGGCCCATCTTTTTCAGCTTTTGGATTTTGTATTATGCGCGCCTTGTTGAAAAAAAGCGTCTGTGATTAAAAGACCGTATGTACTTCTTTTTTTTGGAAAAAATGAGAAACAGTTCAGCTGCCGGATTACAATTACATGCATTTTGCAAATAAATTTATTTTATTATAAAAATACTTGACAGTGCACATATGTGTTGTCAAATGCCATCTTATTTTTTATATACATTGAGACCTTATTTGTACAAACAGTGTGATACGTTTAAAAAATAGGTTCACATACCAACATATTTTTTTCATATTTGAAACAATTAAACCGGTTATATTGTTTCATAAGGTATCACCTGTTTTTTAATTTCTTGCGAGAAATATACAATTTTCAATTTAGATAAAAAATATAAAAACAATTTGGTTATGGAGATCAATAAATAATGAAGAAAAACAAAGTATCAAAAATATTAAGGACATCACTGGCAATGATGTTGTTAATCGTTAGTATTACAACAAGCAGTTTCGCGTCTAAAGAGATTGCGTCAATCTTAGATAAGTATCTTACCCCCATCATCGCAACAAACATTCATGACTTAATTCAGGAACGGTACCCAAACACCATTAGTTTTCCTGATTTTATCCGTCAGCTTAATTCACATCCTGATAAAGTAATGTTTATGGAACAGGTACGGAATTTTCTCAAGCAAAAATTTGGTATTGAACTTGACGAGACAATGATAAATGCCATTCTTGAAAATCCTGAAATGGTTCTTGATAGATTACAGTTTACAACTCAGGAATTGGAAATGATTCGCCAACTTGCTGCCGAAGCCAATCGAAAAGCAGGGGAAGAAGCAGGCGAAAATATGTCATCTATCGTTGATTCATTTCCAGCGACTCTTAAAAGTGAGTATCAACTGCCGCAGGTATTTGATTATGAGACTTTTGATACAACAAAAATTGTACTGCCGCCAGTTACCCCGGACGAAATGATAGAAGGTGTTTACCTCGGTTTTTTACGAAATAGTACTGTTTCTGAAGATGTTCAACGGAAGAATACAATTTTTAGTGAGGTTATTGAACGGTTGAGCCTCAATCTTCATGTTGAAGAGGAAAAAACATTTACTGTTATGTATAATGGAAAAAGGTATACACGCCTCAATAAATTTGTCGACGCGCTTACCGCGAACGGTCATGAATTAACTGCGTTTGTACGGCATTATGTAGCACCATTTATTCCGCTCTATGCTGCTGGTCCCGACGGAAAAATTCGTCCTGTTGCTTCCGCGGTGTTTCACCGAACCGGTTTAACCGATGAATCCGGAATGGAATCTATTTTCCCTTTAATGCATTCGGAATTCGTTTTTTTAATAAGACCAACGGATCAAACTGAGGGCCAGGGGATTCAAGCATCCATTCAATACTACCAGGGAATTCCTAAAACAGGTTTCTATGGCAATGATTGTACCGATAGAGCCGCATGGTTAGGGGAAACAGTAAGTGATATATTCTCACCTAAGAATGCCAAAAAAGCTTTGATTTTGGCCGGTTACATGGTAGATATTAATAAGTCAATAGCGGAGCAGCAGAATTTGTTTTTTGATGGGTATGCTGTATTGGGAGTATGTAACGATACAGTAGCAGTTGTTCATACTGCCATTCGCAATAAACCATCATCGTTTCCTTTGTTAATGAATGACGAAGAAATACTGCCCACCATTAAGAAACGGCTTAAGCATTTAAAGAAAAGCAAGGTATCTGATGACCGCTTTGATCGAAAAATTTATAAGAAACTAAAGAAAGCTATTAAAAAGTGTCCCTCTGACGCGAAACTCGACTATCTTGCGATAGAACGTGCCCAACAAGCTTTTCCATGGATAGAAGGCGTTGAGCCTTTCTTTTCAACAGTAGACGCGCGCAGGATTCTCTTTTCACAAGAGGCAAAGGAAAAATAAATTTAGCACCATCAAGAATTATAATATATTTATAAAAAAAGCCTCAGGATTTCCTGAGGCTTTTCTTGTTGGTGCGGAGAATTATATGTCACAAATACATTATTGAAACCGCATGAACTTGTCGTAAGAGCAGTGCAGGGCGATATAATTTCTGAAGATGAACTGCCTGCTGCATTCCGGGAAGAGGCGTATTTCGCCGATAAAAGGATTTTAAGCCGGTATCTTTTCCTGCGGAAAGTACTCACCCGGTTCTATTTAAATTTCGTTTTATCCTCTGAATCAATACTAACTTCACCACTGGCTTTAATTTTAATTGTAAGATGATAGAAATAATCCGTGTTTATATTCTTTGTCCAAAACTCAACTTCAAATCCGGACCCGTCTTTTTCAGCTTTTGGATTTTGTATTTCCTTTGTATTATGGGCGCCTTGTTGAAAAAAAGCATCTGTGATTAAAAGGCCGTAGGTACTTTTTTTGGGGGAAAACATGAGAAACAGTTCCGCTGCCAGTGTTGCTTGTTTTGGCAGCTTTTTTAGTAAATGACCGGACAGGGCCGCAGTGCGGAAAGTGCTTTGTTTGGAGCGAGGGGGGATAATGCCCTGTTTGGCGGCGATGAAGACAGCACGGGCGCCTTTAATGGATTTATTATATATGGTATACACCCCATACCCCTGGGCATTGGTGCAAACCGGGTATACATCTACAGTATGGGGATCTACCCGAAAGTATGCACTGCCGGCATATTTTAATCCGGAAGCTATTGCAGCAGGTTTGAGAAGAGACTTTGAGTTGTTGGGATTAGATTGTTTTGAATAATGACAGGTTGCAAAGAAGAGAATTATTATTAAAGAGAAAACGTGCTTGCGCTGAGCTTTGTTAAAGTATTTCATTAAGGGCCTCCTTTTCCTTCTCAGATACAGACATACTTCATTTGACAATAAAGAAAATAAATGCTTAGTCAATCTTTTTTTGATACACAAATGAGCTTTCACCGGCATTCCCGGGTGAACTTCCGCCAAGAGCCATCCAGGGTGATATAATTTCAGAAAATGAGCTGC